>DQLO01000223.1 GCA_015660155.1 Verrucomicrobiota bacterium | reverse complement strand
GCCCTTCGGGGCGCCCTTCTTTTTTGTTTGCAGGGAGCCAAGTACAAAAAGAAGGATTTATTTCCTAATCTTTTGACTTTCAGCTGGCTCCTTTTTACTTTCCAAATATGTCACCGGTCGATTTGTCGGAATTGCTCAAGCGTTACTTTGGCTTCGATTCCTTTCGGCCTCTGCAGGAGGAAATCATCCGCGCCGCGCTCGAGGGGCGCGATGCCTTTGTGCTGATGCCCACCGGTGGCGGCAAGTCGCTTTGCTACCAACTCCCCGCCCTCGCCCGCGAAGGCCTCACCGTGGTGGTGTCGCCGCTCATCGCGTTGATGAAAGATCAGGTGGACGCGCTGCAGTCCGCGGGTGTGCCGGCCACGTTCTTGAATTCCACCCTCGATGCTGCCGAAGCACGCCGTCGCTTGGCCGGTTTGTACAATGGCGAGTATCGGTTGCTTTACGTTGCGCCCGAGCGGTTGATGCTCGATGGCATGCTCGACCGGCTCGAGCAATGGCAAACCGAAGCCATCGCCATCGACGAAGCTCATTGCATCAGCGAATGGGGCCACGACTTCCGGCCCGAATATCGCCAGATCGCCGAGCTGCGTTTCCGTTTTCCAGACCTTCCCTTCATGGCATTCACCGCCACGGCCACTGACCGCGTGCGGGCGGACATCGTCACCCAACTGAAACTGCGCGATCCGGCGAAATTCGTGGCCAGCTTTGATCGCGCCAATTTGGTTTACCGCGTCCTCCCGCGCGCGCAGCCGCAGCGGCAGGTGCTCGAGTGGGTCAACAAACAGCCGGAGGACAGCGGCATCATTTATTGCTCCAGCCGCGCGCGCACCGAGCGGTTGGCCGATATGCTCAATGAAAACGGCGTACGCGCCGCCGCGTATCACGCGGGGCTGGACAAAAAAGTGCGCGCGCGAAATCAGGAAGCCTTCATTCGCGATGACGTGCGCGTGATGTGCGCCACCATCGCCTTCGGAATGGGCATCGACAAACCGGACGTGCGCTTCGTGATCCATCACGATTTGCCAAAAAACCTCGAGGGCTATTATCAGGAAACCGGCCGCGCCGGCCGCGATGGGTTGCCGGCTGAATGCGTGCTGCTTTTCAATGCCTCGGATGTCGCCAAGCAAACCGGCTTCATCATGGAGAAAACCGACGAGCACGAGCAAATGATCGCCCGCAATATGCTCCAGCAAATGGTGCACTATTCCGAAACCCGCGATTGCCGCCGCCGTTCGTTGCTCGAATATTTCAGCGAAACGTATGCGGAAGAAAACTGTGGCGCGTGCGATAATTGCCTCGAGCCAAAGGAAACTTTTGATGGAACCGTGGCGGCGCAAAAAATGTTGTCGTGCGCGTTTCGCATTCGCGAAAAATCAGGATTTGATTTTGGCCTGAATCATTTGGTGGAAGTCCTCACTGGCGGCGACACGGAAGCGGTTCGCAAATGGGGCCACGACCAACTTTCCACTTACGGCATCGGCGATGAGTTTGGCCGCAACGAGTGGAAGGCCATCGCGCGTGAGTTGATGCGGCTGAATTTTCTGCACCAAACCCCCGGCCGCATGAGCGTGCTGGAGCTTTCCGCCGACGGCATCGACTGGCTCCGCGCCAAAACACCATTGGAATTAACCCAACCCACCGTGCCCAAAACCAAAGAGAAAAAACGCAAACCCCGCGTCGGCGATCTCGCGTGCGACGAGGCGTTGTTCGATTGCCTGCGCGAGCTGCGCCGCACCCTCGCCAGCGAACGCGGTGTGCCGCCGTACATTGTTTTTTCCGATGTCGCCCTCCGCCACATGGCCCGCGACTACCCAATCACCCCCGCCGCCTTCGGCCTCATCCACGGCGTGGGCGATAAAAAACTAGAAGAATTCGGCGATATGTTTACGGCGGAGATTGAGAAGTATTTGGAAGCGAATCCCCGAAAAGAGTTTTGACGGCAGGGACGCGCTGTGCGCGTCCATGGACACGCACAGCGTGTCCCTACCGCGCCGCGCGTTTTGCGGTGTAGCGTTTTAGGAGTTCATCGGCAACCACTCCCACCAGAATCACGATGCCGAGGATGGCGTATTCGAGGTGGGTGGATATGCCGAGCATGTTGATGGAATTATAAATGAGCCGAATGACCGCCGCAGCAATGATGACGCCGAGGATGCCGCCTTCGCCGCCGCGCAAACTGCAGCCGCCAAGCACTGCGGCGGCGATGGCGTAGAGTTCGTAAAATTCACCGGTCTGCGCCGGTTGCACGGAATCGAGTTCAAAGGCAAAGAGTATTCCACTGATGCCGGCGAGCAGCGAGCAGATGACGTACGCGGCAATCTTGAGGTTGTCGGTTTGGATGCCGCTGTAGCGCGCGCCTTCCTCGTTGTTGCCGAGCGCGAGCAGGTAGCGGCCCCAGATGGTGCGGTTGAGAAACAGCGCGGCGGCCACGCTGATGACGACCAGAAACACAAAGGGCATCGGCAGGGCGAAGGTGTCGGTGATGGGAATTTTGCCGCTGAAAATTTCATTCAACTGGTCGTGCCCCTTGAAACCCATCGACTGGTTGTCGGTGACCCAACGGGCCATGCCGCGATAAATCAGCAATCCGCAGAGGGTGACGACGAAGGGTTGGAGTTTGGCTTTGGTGACGAGGAGTCCGTGGACGAGGCCGATGAGCGCCGAGAGGCCGAGCATGGCGCAGATGGCGACGGCGGGATCCCAGTTTTTGCCCAGCGTGAAGGCGAGCAACGAAGCGGTGAGGCCGATGACCGAGCCGATGGAAAGATCGATGCCGCCGGTGATGATGACGAACGCCACGCCCACGCCCATGATGGCGTAGAGGCTCGACCACTTCACGAGGTTTTGCATGTTGTAGGCGCTGATGAATTTGGGGTTCAACACGGCGGTGATCACGAAAATCGCGATGAGCAAACCGAGGATGCCGATGATATTTTTCTTCATGCGTTTTTTATGCGGCGAGGGGAGTGCCGGTGGCGAGTTGCATCACGGCTTGTTCGGATAATTGATCGCGCGCCAACTCGCCGGCGAGGCGGCCTTCGTGCATCACGAGGGCGCGGTCGGCCATGCCGAGCACTTCCTCGAGTTCGCTGGACACAAACAGAATGGCCACTCCATCGGCGGCGAGTTGTTCCATCAGCCGGTACATTTCGCGCTTGGCGCCGACGTCGATACCGCGCGTGGGTTCGTCGAGCAACAGCACGCGCGGCTTGAGCGCGAGCCATTTGCCGAGCACCACTTTTTGCTGGTTGCCGCCGGAGAGATTCACGGTGGCTTGGTCGAGGTTGGGGGTTTTGATGGCAAGTTGTTCGACGGCTTCGGTGGCGACTTTTTCCTCGGCATTGAAGTTGAGGAAACCGTTTTGCTGATCGCGGCTGAGGCTGGCGAGGCTGGCGTTTTCGCGCACGGCCATTTGCAAAATAAGCCCGTGCTGCTTGCGATCTTCCGGCGCGAGCGCAAGCCCGGCGCGGATGGCTTCGCGCGGATTGCGCGGGGCAAAGGGTTCGCCCGCCATTCGCATTTGGCCGCCCACGGAGGGTGTGACGCCGAAAATGGTTTGCAATAATTCCGTGCGCCCCGAGCCCACGAGACCGGCGATGCCCACGATTTCGCCGACGCGCAGTTGCAGCGAAATTTCCGCGTGCGGATGCGCGGGCGTGCGCACGTCTTCCAGCTCCAGCACGAGGTCGCCGGGGTCATGTTGTTTGCGGTCGTAAAACTGTTCGAGATCGCGGCCCACCATCAGGCGCACCATCGCGTCGTGATTGATTTCCCCGCGACTGAGTTCGCCGGCGTTTTCGCCATCGCGCAGCACGAGGACGCGATCGGCCAATTCGGTGACCTCGCCGAGCCGGTGCGAAATGTAAATGACGCTGATGCCCTGCGCGCGCAGATCGCGGACGACTTCAAAGAGTGTTTCCGATTCGTGTTGCGAAAGGCTGCTGGTGGGCTCGTCCATAATCAGCACGCGCGCTTCGCAGGAAAGGGCCTTGGCGATTTCCACGAGTTGCTGGCGGCCGATGGGCAGATCGCCCACAAGCGTGTCGGTGGGGAGATCAAGCCCCACGCGCCGCAAATGTTCCTCGGCCTCGGCGTGGAGTGTGGCGTGGTCGATGAAGCCAAATTTGTGTGGCTCGCGGCCGAGAAAAATATTGGCGGCGAGGTCGAGGTTGGCGGCGAGGTTGAGTTCCTGATGGATGAGCGCCACGCCTTGCGCGAGGGCTTCGCGCACGGATTGGAATTGCACGGGCTGGCCGTCGATGAAAATTTCGCCAGTGTCGGCCGGTTGCACGCCGGCGAGGATTTTCATGAGCGTGCTTTTGCCCGCGCCATTTTCGCCAATCACTGCGAGCACTTCGCCGTGGCCGAGCGTGAGGCGCGCGTCGTGCAGGGCGCGCACGCCGGGGAATCGCTTGCCCAAGCCGCGGACCTCCAGCAGCGGTGTGACCGGGGCCGCCATGCTTATTGTTTGCCCAGCTCGGCCATCTTCTTTTTGGTGGCCCAAAACTCGTCTACGTTTTCCTTCGTCACCACGACGAACGGCACTTCAATAAATTTGTTCGCGGGGATGAACGAGGTGTCGCCATCGAGAATGAGCTTCATGGCCTTCACGGATTCGTAGCCGTACTTCCACGGTTGCTGGCTGACGGTGCCCTGCGCGTGGCCGTCCTTGATCGCCTGCAGCATGGCGTCGGGTTCATCGAAACCGCACACTTTAATTTTTCCGGTACGGTTGGCCTCGCGGATGGCGTCCAGACACGCGGGCGGGTTGTAGGCAAACAAGCCGACCATGCAGGCCACGTTTTCGTATTTGGTGATGGTGTCTTCGGCGTTGCTCTTGGCCTTGGCTTTGTCGAAATTATCTGTGCGCGTATCGAGGATGATATATTTTGAACCTTCGGCCTTGAGGTTTTTGGCGTCCACGGGATCAAACTTCACGCTGGCCAATTCCTGTTCGGGGCGGCCCAGCAATTCATCGATCACTCCCTGCCGGCGTTGGCGGGCATTGAGCTGCTCGAGGCGGCCGACGAAGATCATCACCTCGCCGCCTTCGGGCAGCGCGTCCTTCACCAACTGGCCCAGCGCGCGGCCGGCTTTGTAATTGTTCGTGCCGATGTACAGCATCCGTTCGCTGTCCGGCGCATCGGCATCGTGCGTGATGAGCTTGGTTTGTTGCGCGGCTTCGTTGAGAAACGCGGTTTGGTTTTCGGCATCAATGGGGCTGATCGCCATGGCGTCGATGCCCTTGGCAATGAGGGTTTCCATGATGCGCTTTTGGTCCACTAACCCTTTCGTGGGCATGTGGACTTCGCATTTGATGTTAAATTCTTTTTCCGCGATGCGCACGCCGGCGGCACAGAGATCCCAAAAGGGATCCACCCCATTGGTCACGTAGGCGATGGTGACGGTACTGGATTTTGAATCAGTCGGTTTTTTGCAACCCCAACCCAACAACAGGGCCGAGGCACACGCGAACGATAAGAGGAAACGAGCGGCTTTCATGGGCGCGAGTGTTCACCCAAGCGGCGCGCGGGTAAAGGAAAAATGGGCTAACGGAGGGGCGTGCCGCCAAGGGCTTTGCCGTTGGTGTTGAGGATTTGGAAATGCCGGATGGCGGGGCGGTTGGGCTGGGAATAGATCCACACGGTTTTTTTGGCGCGGTTGACTTCCACCAATTGCGACGTGGCGCGGCCGGGGCGGTGGGTGGCAAAGACAAGGTTGCCGTTGGGCAGGCGCTGGATGCCCGAATGCTGGTCCAACATTCGCGCGCCCTGAAAATCCTGGTTGGTGAGCGTCCATGTCACCTTGCCCGCGCGATCCACCTCAAGAATGCATTTGCCAGTGGTGCAGGCGATGAGCGTGCGTTGGTTGGCCAGTCGTAATGCGCAGAAGGGTTCGCCGTTGGTTTTCTTTTCCCAAACCACTTTGCCTTTTGCGTCGTACTCGCGCACTACTTTGTCAGCCGGTTGCGGCACGAGATAATTTCCATTGGCCAGCTTGCGCGCGGCACCGATTTGTTTCAGCGGGTCTTTGAAAGCAGATTGCAAAGAAACTTTGGCAAGCGTGCGCCCCTTGGCATCCACCTCCAACACGCATGGCTTGGGGCCGCCTTCGGCGATGAGGTAGCGGCCGTTGGCCAGACGCTGGGTGGTGTTCACGGATTTTTGCTTGCCACGGTATTCAAACAGTACCCGGCCACCGCGGGTAACTTCCACCACGCCGCCGCCATAATTTTTCCCGTGAGCCAACACGAGCAACAAATTTCCGTTGGGAAGCATCCAGCCATCGCGCGTGGGGCGCGGGTAACGCCAGACGATGCGGTCGGTGTGGGACACAATATAAGTCTCCGCGCCGGTCGCGAGGAACGCGTGGCGAACACCGTGCGCAGATTGTTGGGCGGCAGAGGCGGAATAAAAAACGCCCCCCGCCATCAATCCCGCAATGAGGATTTGGCTTGGACGCATTGGAGGGTAACCGTGCGTTGGGTCGGGGAAGTTAACGGAAAAACGGAAGTTGTCGACCTCTTTTTTGTAAAGAAGAACGGCGGAAAACAATCACTAAAAAAGTGATGCGTACACGGATTAAAGCCGCCCCGGTTCGCGTTGGCCTTTGCCTTTTCGGTTGGAATCGCCCAATTCGTCCCGCATCGATTCGCCG
>DQLO01000362.1 GCA_015660155.1 Verrucomicrobiota bacterium | reverse complement strand
CATCGATCTCAACCTCGGGCGCGGGCGTGGGTGGTGCTGCGGCAGGCTTGGCGGCGCGCAACGTGCTCACCGCGAGCAGCAGCGCTAACAGGGTAATTTGGCGGGCGGTCTTCATCGGATCTCGTAGGTGGCGCTGCTGCCCCGGCGCATCATGGGATTTTGCGAGGGCAGATTGTAGCGTGAGTTTTGATCAAACAACAGGCGACTTTGGTAGTTGGTGCTGCCGCCGAGATTGAAGTAGCGCAGAATCTGCGGGTTCAAAAACGCGCTGGCGTTGTTGGTGCCTCCGCCGCCGGGGGTGTATCCGCCGCCCGCGAGCATTGGCATGGCGGGCATGATAAAGGTTCTTGCTTCCGTTGTGAACGGTCGCGCGCCGGGCACGGGCGCCACGGGGATGGGCGCGCCGACTGCGCCGCCGAGGCCGGGGGCATCGGCGGGGTTCAGCGGCTGGGCGGGCTGGCGCGAGGCCAGCGGGATGGGCTGCGGATCGGGGTTGATGGGCAGCGAGGGCAGGGAGTAAACAGGGGGCCGCGAGCGGGCGCCGGTTCGCAAATTGTAGGGCGCGCCGCGGTTCAAATAACCCGGCCCGGCGGGGACGACGCGCTTGAGGAAACGGCCACCGCGCTCGCCGGCGGGCAACGAAAGGTTCAAGAGCGCCAGCAACGCGAGGGCGAAGCTGAACGGATTCAAAATGGCGTGGGGTCGTTTCATCAGATGAGTCCTTCGTACAGGGTGCTGGGCGGGGGCGCGATGGGGCTCACCGTGCCGCTTCGTCCGTAGGTTCGGGCTGCGGCGCTGGAGGTGGGGAAGATACTGTGCATAATCTTCGACATCAAATCCAGCGAGCGCTTGAGCAATAAATGATTTTGCTTCACCCACGTTTGAATGCGTTGCAGCAATTGGTTAATCTCTTCCACGAGGGCGTTGAGCAGCGGCTGATATTCTTCGGGCAACAGCGCGGTCATTTGCTTGAAGGTGGTGTCCTCCGTGCCGCCGACGGATTGCACCAGCGTGCGGAGGGCCGCGTCGCGGTGTTCGCGATGGGCGGTGATTTTTTCCACCTGTTGGTTCACGTCGTGCAAATTAATCAGCAACTCATTCGCCGAGCGGTTGATGATCAGCTCCTGCTGTTCCTGCATCAACGCCAGCAGCTCCCCGTACTGGGTCATCTCCTCGCGCAAGGCGGCGATTAAATTATTCAAATACTCGTTCATTTCGCTTTCTCCTCTGCAAGCTTGGCGGCGGCCGTAGCGGCCTCTTGCGCCTGCAGGCTGCGCGGCATCAACTGTGTGCGGAACGCCTGCGCCAACCCAAATTCGCCGGTGCGGCTGATGGTGTCGGCCAGCGTTTTCGTAATCATATCCTGATAAATTCCTTTGGTGGCCGCGTTCATCCCGTCATCGCCAATGGCCCCGCCGCCAAACATCGGCTGCAGCGCTTTGCCCAAAAACTGCCGCAGCAATATCGCCTCAAAGTGGCGGCTCACCTCACCAATTTTCTCCGCCTCGGTCAACTTATTGTTGCCCGCCAAACGCTCGACCGCCATGTGGTTGGCGCTCATCGTCGACATGTGGATTGGAATCGGCATTGGTCTTTTCTAAATTTCGGTCATTTAACGGATGTAGTCAAGCAGTGAGGTTTGCATAATCACACCGCCGGATTGCAGCGCGGCGGTATAGGCATTCTGGATTTCGTTGAGTTTTACAAAGGCTTCGGCCATATCCACATCGGCCTCGTTGGAGACGAGGGGGTCGATGGCGGACGCTTGGTGCCGGGTGATCGCCTCGGAAGTGTCCAGCCGCGACTGGATGGCTCCGAGGTTGCTAAAATGATTGATGAAATTCGTCTCGTCCGCTTTGACGTTTTCGATGCTGACGCTCTTGATGGTCGCGGTGTCGCTGGTTCGCAGGGCGTCGCGTAGACTAATTAAGTGATTGAGGAAATTCGCGCCGTTGGAGCTGTTCTTCAAAATTCCCTGCGCGCCTTCGGCGGGGTAGTTAGAATTCACCGTGCTGCCGGACGCAATATCCACTTTGGTGCTGTTGCTGTTACCGCCCCACGTGACCGACGTGATGTCGCCATTGGCATCGCGCGAGGGGGCATAGGTGGGGGTGGTGCTATTGGTGCCGGAGAAAACGTAGACGTCGCGGTGCTTGGTGTTGGCCAGCCGCACGCCTTCCTCGAGGAGCTGATTGATTTCCATGGCGTAGGCGCTCAAGGCCTCGGATGACTTGGAGCCATCAGCCATAGTGGCAATCTCGCCCGCGCGATCGTTGAGCTTCTTCATCGCGTTCAGTGAGGAATAGGCCACCGTGGAATTTTCGCGGACCGTGCTGATGTTGTCGCGGTATTGATTGAGCACGCGCAGTTCCGAGCGCAGATCGAGCACGCGGCGCATCGCCTGCGGATCGTCGCTGGACGAATCGATGCGCTGGCCGGTGGCAATCTGGCGTTGCACCCGCATTTGCCGCTCGGCGAGCTTGGCAATCTGCAAGCGAAAATCGTTTCCAAAACTGGCTGCGGTGACTCTCATAGTAAATTTGTTAGCGTTGCATATTAATCACGTCACCCATCAGGGTGTTCATGGTGGTGATCAGTCGCGCCGAGGCTTGGAAGGCGCGCTGGAAAATTACGAGGTTGGCCACCTCTTCATCGATGGAAACGCCCTGCACCGAGTCGCGTTGCTTTTGCAGCATATTCTGCACCATCCGCTGGTCGTTGAGCTGCACGTTCACCAGCGAAAGTTCCTGCCCAAAGCTGCTCACCGTGTTGCCGTAATGCTCGGTGAATCCCATAGCATTCAGGTTGTTGTAATCAGATTGATTCAGGTTGGCCAGTGAACGGGCCACGGTATTGTCGCCCACCTCGTCGGCAGCGGCGGACATTTGCAGCTTGCGCGGGTCGTCTTTCAGCGTGCTGTTCACGCTAATATCCGCCGCGCCAGTGCCGGTGAAAAAATTCAGGGTGTTGTCGTTATTTCCGGAAAGATCGTAGCCGGTATTGTGCAGTGTGTTTACCTGCGTAATTAATTCCGCGGCTAAAGTGTTCAGGCTGCTGCGCATATTCACCGTGGCGCCATCGCGGGCAGCGATGGCCCCGGCGATCTTGCCGCTGGAGAGGTTTAGCGCCGTGCCGTTGCCGGCGCTGGCGGCGGAGTGGTAGCCATCGGCATTGGTCACCACCTTCATGATATCGGTCAACACATTATCGGTGATGAACTCTTCGCCGGCGATGAAGACGCTCATTTTGCCGTCTTCATTGGTGGTGGTAGTCAAATTTACATACTGGGAGAGATTCTCCAGCGTGAACTGCATGACGTCGCGAACTTCATTGGCTGCGCCTTCCACCAGTTCCGTGTTGCCAATGGACGAGGCGAGGTGAGCCAGCTGTTCGAGATTTGCGTTCGCGTTGACGATGTCGACCTTGATTTCCTTGTTCAACGATTCGCGCAGATCCTCCAGCCGACGATCCACGCTTCTGAATTTGTCGGATAATTTCTGCGCGTTATACAGCGCCGTCTGGCGCTCGGCGGTGGAAGTGGGGGTGGCGCTGAGCGACTGGAATGAGTTGAACAAATCCGTGAGCCCTTCGCTTACGCCAAAGGTGCTGTAGGCGTCGCCGGCATTAATGCTCTGGCGATCCAAGGTTTGGCCCAAACTGGATTCGGCCATTTGCAGGCCGCGCTGCTTGGCCTCTAGAAAAGCGGTCACGCTCTTTTCCTCCACCAACTGCTTGTCGATGGCGTAATCGCGGACTTGCTCGATGCGCGCCACTTCCGCGCCGGAGCCCTGCGGCCCCTTGTCGGTGGGGATCGCCACCGCGGAGGCAATCTTCACGCGTTGGCGCGCGTAAATCGGGTTGGAGGCGTTGGCAAGGTTGTTACCCGCAATCTCGGCACCTTGGCGGGCGGTCTGCATAGCATTCCGCGCCATCTCCATGGTTCCTAATATTCCGAGTCCGCCCATTTGTTTTTGTGTTTAAATTAAAATTCGTCCGTTGTCGGTTACTGCATCTTCAGCTCAGCCTGCAATGCACCAGCTTCTTTCATCGCGGAAAAAATCGTCATCATATCGCGCGGCGTCGCGCCGAGGCTGTTGAGTGCCTCGGAAACTTCCTGCACCGTTGGCAGCTCGGGAAACACGTGCAAACCGCCACCGCCCTCGGTGACCCTTGCCACATCCGCCGGAACCCGCTGGGTGGTGCCCGTTTGCGACAACGCGTTGGGCTGGAAAACATCCTCGCTCTTGGCCACAGTGAGATAAATATTGCCGTGCGCCACGGCGCAGCTAAGCACCCGCACGCGGGAAGTGGCCACGATGGTGCCGGTGCGCTCGTTCATTACCACGACCGCCCGGGAATCGGGCACCACGGTGATGGCCTGCAACTGCGCGGCGAATTGCACCGGCGCGGCGAGAAACTGATCCGGTACTTTGATACGGATAGTGCCGCCATCAATCGCCGTGGCAAAATTGCCCACGCCGCCGAGCCGTTGCGCCTGGCCGAGGATGGCTTCCTCCATGCGCGCGGCCAACACGGTGTCGGGAGTGCGCAGGTTAATTTCCATATAGCCATCCACCATCAGCGTGACGGGCACTTCCCGTTCCACCACCGCGCCATTGATGAGAATGCCGCCGGTGGGGTGATTCTTCGTCACCTGCGCATTGCCGGTGCCGAGGGAAAACGAGTTATTGCTGAGCGGCCCGCTGGCCAAGGCAAACACACGCCCGCCCGCCGTCAGCGGCGCCATATGCAGGTAGCCGCCAGTCAACGACGTGGAGTCGCCCATTGAGTTAATGGAAATATCAATCTTCGAGCCCTTCTTGGCGTAGGGGCTCAAATTCGCGGTCAACGTCACCACGGCGGAGTTCTTGGTGGAAACCGAGCTGGCGGGCACGTTAATTCCATAATGCTTCAGCAAGTTGGCAATCGCTTGCTTCGAATAAATCGTATCTTTATCGCCGGTATTATTCAGGCCGGTGACCACGCCCACGCCGTGAATGCCATTGGGGTGTTCGCCTTTGAAAAAGGCGATGTCTTTAATGCGCACGCCGCCGCCCACGGCATTGGCCCGCAGCGGGCTGACGGTCCGGAGGTTGGCGGAGGGATTGGCGGCCGGCGGAATCGTGATGCCGGCCTGCTGCCCGAAAGCCAACACCGGAATCATTCCCCAAAAAAGAATTGGAAAATATTTATTCGGAAAATATTTATTCATAATCGTTTATTTAGTTTAATTGTTTGTGGATTAAAACGGGCTTACTTTATCCCAAAATTTCATGAACCAACCCTTGTTTTGCGAGTCGGAAATGACGCCGGTGTTCACGTAACGAATCTGCAAATCGGCCAGACGCTCTCTCATCACCATATTGCTCGAATCAATATCCTCGCGCCGCACCGTGCCGCGCAGGAT
>DQLO01000295.1 GCA_015660155.1 Verrucomicrobiota bacterium | reverse complement strand
TCAAAGCGTTCGCCCGAGGCAATGGCGAGCTCGCGGCGAATGACGAAGTCCTTGGTTTTCTCGTTGCCCTCAATTTGCACGAGGTCGAGGTTGAATGGGTTGCCTTCGAAAATTTCGAAAACCAAATTGATTTTGTCGGTGCCGGTCACCGGTTTGCGAATGACCTGCCGCACGCGGGCGTTGATGTGCGATTTGCGGCCGTAGTGATTTTCGATGACGCGCAAATCTGATTTTGGACCGCTGCGGAGCAGTCGTTCGGGTGCGTAAATTTCGCCTTCGCGCATGCGGATGAGAGACATGAGCGTGAGCTTGGGACTCACCGGCTTGAAATCCGGCTTGGCTTTGCCGTCGGGCTCGGCATCGAGTCGCGTGGTTTCGCCATCGCGCGCATTTTGCCAGTAGTACTCGAAATCCACTGTGCCCACACGATAAAGCCGACCCTCGGTAATCTTGAAGGTGAGGTTCACGTAGGAGGCGTCATCGAGGAAATCTTCCAGATCATCTTCGGCATCTTCCACCACATCTTCCTGATCATCCACTTGATCTTCCAGCAAATCGAGCCGGTCTTCATCGGCGGCATCGCCTTTATCTTTTTCATCAGCCAAGGTTGTTTCCAAAACTTCCAAATCTGAGCGCGCTTTGTTGAGCGTTTTCACGTGGTGCTGATAGGCGTCGCTGGCGAGCACGGCGTCGGCGGTATGGGTCACTTCCACCTTGGCATCGAGATAACCGCGATTGCGATAGTAGGTTTCGAGGCGCTCGATATCCGCCTCCAATTCCAGCGGACGTATGCGGCCGTCGTTGGTGAACCAACTGATGGGGTTGTACCAACGCCGCCGCTCGCGGGCTTTCACGAAGTCCATCAGGTCGGCGGTATCAAAACCTTCATTGCCCTCGAAGGCCATGTTCTCAATCTGAAACTGCTCGCCTTCGGTGATGAAATATTTCACGTTCCCCGTCAACTTCCCATCTCCCTGTCGTTCGGCTTCGCTGCTCACGCTTACCCGGTAGTAGCCTTTATCTTCATAATGTTCTCGTAATGCCTTTTCGTCGGCTTGCTGTTGGGTGGCGCTGTAACGAATGCCTCTGCGGAGTGTGAGTTTTTTCAGTAAATCTTTTTCTTTAATCTGCAAGGATGCCGCAGTAAGGGTGGTGCCATCGGGCCTGCGCAACAGCAAATCCACCGAGGCTACTTTGGGATATACCACGGCGATAAATTCGAGCGTGAGCTTTCCGTCTACTTGCGATGCTTCCACGCGCACGTCGTGGAACCGGCCGGTTTTCATCAGCGCATGCACATCGGGATTGGTCATGCCGGCGCGAAACAAATCGCCCGGGCGGATGCGGATGTGATTGCGCACGTACGCCTCGGTGATATCCGGCTCGCCGGTGCCATGGCTCCTGAGGCTGACCTTGATTTCGCCCACCTTGGGGGGGGCGACAGCCGGCTGGGCGAAGAGCTCCGGCGCAAGCAGCAGCAAGGCCAGGGCGATGGTTTTCAAAATGCTAGTCTTGCTAGTCGTCATGTGGCACATCTTCATCTTTAAATGGCGAGGCGGGCTCAAAGCGCGTGTAGGCTTTGAGGAACGTGAGCGGGATGTCGCCGGTGGGCCCGTTGCGTTGCTTGGCAATCAACAGGTTGATCGGCAACCCTTCGCTCTCATCCGCGCCTTCGGCGTCCTCGTCCTGCGTGACTTTGTAGAGCAAGCCCACCAAGTCGGCGTCCTGCTCGATCGCGCCGGATTCGCGGAGATCCGACAAGCGCGGCTTGCGGTTTTTCTCCCGCTCCATTTCGCGGTTTAACTGGCAAAGCACAATCACCGGCACCTTCAATTCCTTGGCCAGAGACTTAATGCCGCTGGAGATTTCTGAAACCTCCTGCTGCCGATTGTCCATCGCTCGGCGCGAAGTAGAGTGAAGCAGCTGGAGATAGTCAATGACAATGAGTTTTATGCCGTACTGCGTGTGCATTCGGCGGGCCTTGGCGCGGAGTTGCAGGATGGAGAGAGCGGGGGTGTCGTCGATATACAGCGGCGCTTTGTGGAGCTTGCCGGCGGCGGCGTTGATGCGCGGGAAGTCGTGTTCGCTCATTTTCCCATCGCGCAGCTTACCGAAGTTGAGGCGGGCATTGGAGAAAATCATCCGGGTGACCAGCGCCTCAGCGGTCATTTCCAGGCTAAACACACCCACCGGAATGTTGCTCCCCAGCGTTATGTTTTCCACGATGTTCATCGCCAAGCTGGTTTTGCCCATTGAGGGCCGCGCGGCGATGACGATCATCTCGCCCGCGTGCATTCCATCGGTCAACCGGTCGAGCATCGGGTAGCCGGTGGGGATGCCCGAAATCTTGCCCTTGCGTTTGTGATATTCCTCGATGCGATCGATGGCGGCGTGCACGAGTATTTTCATGTCCGTGCTGATGTCGCCGGCGCGTTCGTCATTGATGCTGTGGATGCGCGTCTCCACCTCGTCGAGTAGGCGGTTCACTTCGCCCTCGTGCTCGTAGGCTTGGGTGACGATCTCGGTGCAGGTGCGCACGGTTTTGCGCAGCAGATATTTATCCCAAACAATGTTGAAATAATATTCGAGGTTGGCCGCCGAAGGCACGCTGTCCATCAATGTGTTGAGATACGCCACGCCGCCGACGGCCTCGAGTTGTTTGCGGTCGGCGAGGAACTGCTTCACCGTGATGATGTCCACCGCCTGCCGCGCCTCCACGATGTCAATCATCGCCTCGAAAAGAAGCTGATGTTTCAGCTCATAAAAAAACGTGTCGCCCGGCGGACGGCGCTTGCCGCGCGGGCCTTTATCGCTTTTGTCGGAAGGGCCATCGCTGAGCTGGCGCGGTTCGCGAATGCGTTCGAGGCAGAAATCCAAACCAGACGCGGCATCGAGCATGAGGCAACCGAGGATGCCCTGCTCCGCCTCGATGGAATGCGGTGGCGTTCGGCCCGCGGGCGCGGCTTCGGGAGAACTGGGCGCGCGACGCGGCGCGTTCACCAAGTCCTCCATCGGTGGTTCCGGAATGGGCCCTTCGGGCGTGTCAATCATACGCGCCAAGGAAACACGAAGGCGCGCCCCAATGGCAACGCGAAGTTGCTGGCGTTACCCCCACGCTTGTTCACAGCGAGCGGGGCATAAAAAAAGCCGCCCTGTTTCAGGGCGGCGGTGAAATCATTACCGGTTAACCGGCCGCTTTCTCAGCAGCCGCTTTCTTGGCGGCTTCTTCGTCCGCCACGGATTGCGGGGTGGGCATCGGGTTTTCGCTTTCCACGAAGACCTTCAGCTCGCCTTCCAAATCGGTATGCAGCTTGAGTTTCACATTGAACTCGCCGAGCTCGCGCAAGGGTTTTTCGAGCGCCACTTTTTTGCGATCCAGCTCGAGATCAAACTGGTTGTGCAGCTCATCACAAATGGTGCCGGAGGTGACGGAGCCGAACATTTTGCCGCCCTCGCCGGTCTTCACCTTGATGTGCAGGCGCAGGCTCTTGAGGCCGTCGCGCAGTTCCTCCATGTGCTGGCGCTCGGTGGCTTCGCGCTCGGCACGGCGGGATTGCAACGATTCGATGTAGCGCTGATTGCCCGCGGAAGCGGGAATGGCCTTGCCTTGCGGCAGCAGAAAATTACGCGCGTAGCCGGGCTTCACCTTCACGACATCGCCTTCGGCGGCGCTGAGGTTCACCACGTTTTCGGTCAAAATGACTTCGGTTTCTTTTTTGGACATAAGCATGATCGGTTAAAAATTAAAACGGCACGTCGTCATCCTCGGGGATGTTAGCCGCGGACGCATTGGAACTGGAAGTCGTGGATGCCGCCGGTGCGTTGCTTTGGGATTGGTAGCCTCCGCCACCACCGCCGCCAGCACCACCGCCGCC
>DQLO01000116.1 GCA_015660155.1 Verrucomicrobiota bacterium | reverse complement strand
GCTCATATCAGTTCAAAATTTTCCACACTCGGTAAGCCTCCGACGCACTCCACGCCTGCGCGTCGCATCCCCGCTGCGTGTGCGGGGCGTCGCCGTCGAGCACTTCCGGCAAATGCCCCAGGCAGCCTTTGTTGAGCAGTAGCTCCATTGACAGCAAATACGACCGCGCTGCCGTGACGCTCTCCGGTGAAAAATCCCACGCTCGCACTAACGCCTCGCAGAACATCGGCAGCGACCAAACCCACGCCGTGCCATTGTGGTACGCCGGTTTGCGCCGCGTGTCTTCATCCCCCTCGTACCGCCCCCAATATGGCTCGTCCGGGTTGTTCAGCAAATCGCCTTCATTCGTCCGCACTGGCAGTGGCGGCTCCACCGACAAGGGCGCCAGCGACCGCACCGCGCCGGGCACCACCAAGTGCCGCTGCGCCGCCGCCACCATTCGCCGTGCCGGTTCGCCGGTCACCTCGCCGAGTGCCACCGCCAAAAGGCCGTTGCTCCGAAGCGCTTTGTCCGGCGTGGCCTCGACTGCGACTACGCCGGGCCCGGCAATCAACTGGTCCGCCAACCAGTCTTCATCAATTTTAAAAAGTGACTGAAATGATGCCTCTGCTTTCTCCCGAAGCGCATCCCATTCGCCGCCCAGTTGCCGGAGCAGTCGCAGCCACAGCGCTTGGATTTCCACGGGATAACCTTCGCGCGGCGAACCGGCGGGGTGGTTGGTGTACATCCACGTGAAATGCGTTGGGCTCCAAATCAGACCGCTCGCGGCGTCCATCCGAATGCCGTTCGACGTGCCGTCGCGATAGTGCGTGGCGATGGACTGCAGCACCTCGGACACCGGACGTTCGCCGGCCCGCAATTGATTCAAGTCCACACCGCCAGCCGCCAACTCGGCACACACGACGCCGAACCACAGCGGCGCATCGGAAGTGTCGCGGTTGGTGTCGTCACCGCCTCGCAGTGAGTTTGGCAACGTGCCGTTTTCCTCAAGCGCGCCGTACGTGACCACGAGGTCGCGCACTTCTTTGACCAATCCCGCCGCGAGCATTCCTCGCGCGACGATGAGCGTGTCGCGGCCCCAATCGAGAAACCACGGGTAGCCCGCGATAACAGTTTTGCCAGGGCCGCGCTGGACGATGAAATTTTCCAGTGATTTTTTGAGGCGGTCGGCAAACGGACTCGCAAGCTCGTCCCTCCATTCGCCTCCGCCACTTTGGAGGGACGAGCTTGCTAGTCCGCCGACACTCGCCGCAAGTTTCACACGCTTGCCCGCCGCCAACGGCAATTCAAACCATCCCGGGCTGCAGGCATCCCCGCTCGCCGCGTGGCCGCGACTCGCTTCGACGGGGTGCGCGATGTTGCGGCTCCATTCAAATTCGTGATGATATTTCCCACCACTCGCCTCAACCACTAGTCGCGTGTCAGGCGATGGCTCGAAGGCGAAGCCGATTTTATCCGGAAGAGCGCGGACGTGTTCCTCGAAATGACGATAAGCGGCATCGTCAAGATGGGTCTCGGAATGAAAATCACGATCCTCGATGTCCACCCGCACGGTCAGGAAAAAGGATTTGTTTTTTGGAAGGGCGGTGCCCTGCTCCGGCTGGCCGTCCATTCGGTGAAACTCCAGCACGGTCGCGTTCGCGCCGGGCGGCATGGCGGCGGTCAACTCAAGTTCCACCGTTCGGTTGTCGCCCGCGCTGATTAGGAACCGCCAACGTGCCGGCGGCCCGGACTGGAACTCAAGAAGATTATCCGCATCGAGCGGCGTGATGAAGCCATCGGCCACCGCCCACGCGCGGACGCGTTTGGCGAGCACGCGACGGTTCACGGGCAACGAGTCGTGCAAATTGGCGGCGAGCAGACAGTCGTACTTGGATTTGATGCCGCCCAAGTCCACCGCCATCCGCGCCATCGCACCGCGGCCATTGGTGAGCAGTGCGATGGGGCTTGCGATGGGGCCGCCGTCCGCGCGCACTGCCGCCGCATCGAAGGGCTCATCGGCCGGTTGGTTTTTTAGGAACAGTAATTCGCCACAAATCGGCTCGGGCTCTTCATTCAAGCGCCGCATCGTCAGCCGGGCGCTTCCGGAAAAATTCGGCGGGAAGGCCGCCACGTGTCCATCGGCCACGGGCACGGACTCGGCGTGATGGGTTTCATCCAAGCTCACCCGGAACGGCTGTTCATCGCGCAACATCAGCCAATGCCCGTGCGGTACGGGCAACACACGGGAGGCATCGGCCGCGCGCCAAGTGACGACTTGCGGATAACCGATGCGCTCCATTGCGGATTTTATTTCCGCGAGAAGATCGACGGCATTCGCGTCCATCCAGCCGATGGCGGCCAGAAATTTTTCCGGCTCATTTCCAACCAACTCGGCCAACGCCGCCCAATCGCACGGGCCAATTTCTTCCGGCTCAAAAACGGTTGCGAGGCATTGCACCGCCCACGCAACGCGCGCCCGTGCGGCGCGATAGCCAAATTTCAATTCCGTCCCGCTCGCGGCTAGGCAGTGCACTTGGCCGGGTTGCAATTTGAAGTGGGCTTGGTCGGACTGCCACGCGGCCTCCGGAATCAAATCGCCGAGCAGGTCAATCCAGCTTTCGTCGGCGGCCAGGTCGTCACGCGGGATTTGCAATTCGTGCGGTGACTCGGGGTCGCTGTTAACGAGCAACAACACTTGTTGGCCGCAGCTTGAAGTTCGTTCCAGCGCAAAGATTGGAGAATCACCGGGGCTGATCCGTTTGAATTTCGCGCCATCGTGGAAACAGGGATGATGGGCGAGAAGTTCATTTAATCGCGCCAACTCGGCGACCAAGTTTTCCTCGCTGCCCCAGGCGAGGCCGCGGGCGTTGTGGACGTTTACGCGCTCATCGGCGAGCCACTCGACGCCGTTGGTGAAAGCGTAGCCGCCGTTGACGCTGGTGAGCGCGCAGAGGCGGTTGCGCATCAGCGACCACACGCGGCCACACTCGGCGAGGCGGGGATTGTCGTGCGTCTCGCTGTAGTGAATGAGCGTGCCGATGCGCGGGCTTTGCAGCAGTGCGTGGTCAAGGTAGCCGGAAATATTGTCGCCCTTGTATTCCTGAAACAGCTCGGAGTAGGCCCATTGCATCCCGCCGCGGGTGAGCAGATTTTCCGTGTCATCCCAGCCGCCGCCGAGGCCTTCGAGCAGGAAAATGGTGTCGGGAAATTCCTCGCGAACGCGCGCGATGATGTAACGCCAAACAGGCATCGGCACTTTGTAGCCGGCGTCGCAGCGGAAGCCATCGACACCTCGGCGACACCAAATCAAAAAGGCATCGGCGAGGTGTTCCCAGAGGCCGCGATGATGCGGCTCCAGTTCGACGAGGTCGCCCCACGTGTTGCCCCACGCGCCGGGGCTGGCGAACTCGCCGTTTTCCTCGCGCAAAAACCACTCGGGATGTTCCTCCTGCAAGGTGCTGCCCCAGCCGGTGTGGTTGATGACGAGGTCGAGAAAAAGCCGGCCATCGCGCGCGTGGACGGCATCGGTCAGTTCGCAAAACTGCTGGACGCCGGTGGCGCGTTTGTCGAACACAACGAGCGCGGGGTCAATGTCCGTGAGGCCACCGCAAGCGTACGGGCTGCCGAAGCGGCCCATTCGCGCGTAAGTGGTGGGCGTGGAATTGACCGGCAGCAAATGCAAAATGCGGCAGCCGAGCGTGCCGATAATGTGCGGCAGCTCCGCGATGACATCCCGAAACGTGCCGCTGGGCGGGATGACGGCGTAGCCTTCGGCGTCGAGTTTTTGGATGTGCTCGTCGCCATCGCGCGCGGCGGTTTTGCGCGCGGTTTTGTTGGGGCCGAACATGCGCGGAAAGCAACAATAAATCGTGTTCGCGCAACGGGCGTCGTTGGGATGCACCGAGAGGCCGACGTTATCGCCATCGGGCCAATGCTGTTGACCGTCCGCATCGACGACGTACGCCTTCGACTGAAACCAACCGATCTCGGCCAACGCAAATTCTACGACCCACTCATCGCCTTCGAGCCGCAGCGGCACATCGCGCCACGACGCCTCCACTTGAACCTTGGGTTCCCGAATTTGTCGAATGACACCGCGCCGCAAAGCAGCCGCGCGGCCAATATTTGTGCGGAGAAAAACGCTGTGGGCATCGGCCGCGCCGGTCAGCGTAAAACGCAGTCGGTCGCCGACGTATCGCACCAGTCGTTCGCCGGCGGCGGGTTGCATTTGCAAATTTCCCATGCGCGGCGAGTCAAGCGGATTTGAAGTGTGCGGGGAAGCTTGGGTTATTATATAGGCTCGGACTCGCAAGCTCGTCCCTCCATCTACCGCAGTCGCCTTGGAGGGACGAGCTTGCGAGTCCGCCAGAGACTAATACCGGTAATGCTCCGGCTTATACGGCCCCTCGACGGGCACGTTGATGTAGTCCGCCTGCTCCTGCGTAAGCTGCGTGAGCTTGGCTCCCAACTTATCGAGATGCAGTCGCGCGACTTCCTCGTCGAGTTTTTTGTCCAGCAGATAAACGCCCACTTTGCGGTCGGGATTATTGCGGATGTCAATTTGCGCGATGGTTTGGTTGGTGAAACTGTTGGACATCACGAAGCTCGGATGGCCCGTTGCGCAACCGAGATTGATGAGCCGACCTTCGGCGAGCAGATAAATCGAGTGCCCATCGGGAAAGGTAAAGCGCGTGACGGGGCCGCCGGGGATGGAGTCGTCCTTGATTACTTCGCGCGTCACGCCGTCCATTTCACTGAGCGCGGCGACTTGGATTTCGTTATCGAAATGGCCGATATTGCAAACGATGGATTGGTCTTTCATGCGCGACATTTGGTCGGCGGTGATGATGTCTTTGTTGCCGGTGGTGGTCACATAAATATCCGCAACCGGCAGCGCGTCCTCCACGGTCGTCACTTGATACCCCTCCATGCAGGCTTGCAGTGCGCAGATGGGATCCACTTCAGAAACCATCACGCGCGCGTGCTCATTGGCCAGCGCGGCTGACGAGCCTTTACCCACATCGCCGTAGCCGCACACCATCGCCACTTTGCCGGAGACGAGCACATCCATCGCGCGCTTGATGCCGTCCACGAGCGAGTGACGGCAGCCGTACACGTTGTCGAATTTCGATTTGGTCACCGAGTCATTCACGTTGATTGCTTGGAAAATCAACTCGCCGCGTTCTTCCATTTGCAGCAAACGATGCACGCCGGTGGTGGTTTCCTCGGAAACACCCTTCATCGCTTCCGCCACGGGCGTCCAATGCCCCGGCTTTTCGGCCTGCACTTTTTTGAGAAGATTTTTGATGACCTCTTCCTCTTCGCTTTCGGAATCGCTGTTCACCCAATCGCTGCCATTTTCCAATTCAACTCCCTTGTGAATCAGCAAAGTCGCGTCGCCGCCGTCGTCCACAATTTGGTCCGGCCCGGAGCCATCGGGCCACGTGAGCGCGTTCCAAGTGCAATTCCAATATTCCTCCAGCGTCTCGCCCTTCCACGCAAACACCGGCACGCCCGACGCCGCGATGGCCGCCGCGGCGTGTTCCTGTGTGGAATAAATATTGCAGGAGCACCAGCGCACATCCGCGCCAAGAGCCACGAGTGTCTCAATGAGCACCGCCGTCTGAATGGTCATGTGCAACGAGCCCATAATTTTCACGCCCGCGAGCGGTTGCTCGGATCCGTACTTTTCGCGCGTGGCCATGAGGCCGGGCATTTCCTTTTCGGCAATGCCAATTTCCTTGCGGCCAAAATCGGCCAAGCCGATGTCGCGCACTTTGTAATCTGTTTTCGTTTCCTCGAGTGTGGTTGTCATTTTAAATCCTTACTTCACGGCCTTTTGCAAAGGCGCGATTTTATCAATTTTTTCCCAGGTGATGTCTTTGTGCTTCTTGCCAAAGTGGCCGTAATTGGTGGTGAGTGAATAGATGGGGCGCAACAGTTTTAGCTGCTTCACAATGTCCGCCGGTTTGAAATTAAACACGCGATTGACCGCCCGCAGAATTTTGGCTTCGGAAACCGTGTTCGTGCCAAAGGTATCAATGTGCACCGACACGGGTTTGGGATAGCCAATCGCGTAAGCAAACTGAATCTCGCAACGCGTGGCCAATCCGGCCGCAACAATGTTCTTGGCAACGTAGCGCCCCATGTACGCCGCACTGCGATCCACCTTGCTGGGGTCTTTGCCGCTGAACGCGCCGCCGCCGTGGCGACCCATCCCGCCGTAAGTATCCACGATGATCTTGCGACCAGTGAGCCCGCTATCCCCCTCGGGTCCGCCGACCACAAAGCGGCCGGTGGGGTTGATGAGCAATTGCGTGTCCCGCGCGAGGAATCGTTTGGGGATTACTTTTTCGATGACTTGTTTGGTGATGAAATCGCGAATGGTTTTATTGGAGACGCTTTCCGTATGCTGCGTGGAAACGACTACGCTGGTGATTTTCACTGGCTTGTTATTTTCGTAGCGAATGGAAACTTGCGTCTTGGCGTCGGGGCGGAGCCATTTGGCCGTGCCGCCTTTGCGCAGTTTAGTGAGCTGCCGACCGAGGCGATGCGAATACATTATTGGTGCGGGCATCAGTTCCGGCGTTTCATCGCACGCAAATCCAAACATCAAACCTTGATCGCCCGCGCCCTGCTCTGCGGTGGCTTTGCCGGCCGCGGCCTTGGCATCCACTCCTTGGGCGATGTCCGCGCTTTGGGCGGTGAGGTAATTGTTGATGAACACTTTGTCCGCGTGAAAAATGTCGTCGTCGTTCACATACCCGATGCCGCGAATGGCGGCGCGAATGACCGCCTCGTAATCAAACTTCGCGCGCGTGGTGATTTCGCCGCCCACACACACCATGTTGCTCTTCACAAACGTCTCGCACGCCACGCGGCTGTGGCGATCCTGCGCGAGGCACGCGTCAAGAATGGCATCGCTGATGGTGTCGCACACCTTGTCCGGATGCCCCTCGCCGACGGATTCGGATGAAAAAATATAACTATTGGCCATGGTTTGTTTGGAAGGTCAATTTACGCATTGACGTATCCGGATGGGATGATATATAAAATTCGCCAGCCGTCAATCGGTTTTTATCAACAATGACGCAGACTCTCAAATGCCTGAAAGCCCTTGGAGACGCCACGCGCGTGCGGCTGGTGGCATTGTTGGAGCGCGATGAGTTGTCGGTCAATGAGCTGCAGCAAATCACCCGGCTCGGTCAATCACGGATTTCCACCCACCTTGGACTGCTTCAGGAAGTGGGGCTGCTCACCTCGCGCAAGGACGGCAAACGCAATTTTTATCGCATCAACCCTAACGCTCCCGCCGAAGCGAGTGCCTGCCTCAAGATCGCGCTCACGGGTGCACCTGAAATTCCCGAGCACGCCGCCGACCTCACCCATCTCAAGCGCGTGTTGGCTGAGCGGAATGATCAGGCAAAGTTATATTTCAATCAGGTTGCCGGCCGATTCGATCGCCAATACGGCCCGGGCCGATCGTGGCAGGCGTTTGCGCAAACTTTATTGCGCCTTTTACCGCGACTGGATATTGCTGACCTCGGTTCGGGCGAGGGCTTGCAAGCGGAGCTATTGGCCCGTAATGCGCGCCGTGTTATTTGCGTGGACAACTCCAAGCGCATAGTGGATTTCGGCCAGCGCAAGGCGAAGAAAAACGGCCTCAAGAATCTGGAGTTTCGCCATGGCGATATTGAACACCCGCCGCTACGCGCCAAGAGCGTGGATGTGGCGCTACTCAGTCAGGCGCTGCATCACGCCGAGCATCCGAAAACCGCCATCGCCGCCGCGCATCGCATCCTTCGTCCGGGCGGACGGATTTTGATTCTCGATTTGTTGGAACATAATTTCGAACAAGCACGCGAATTGTACGGCGATCGTTGGCTCGGCTTTCCGCAAAATAAATTGCACGAGTGGCTGAAGGCCGCCAAGTTTCGACAGATTGAAATTACCGAAGTTGCCCGCGAAGAGGAGCCGCCGCATTTTCAAACCGTGCTGGCGACGGCGGTGAAGTAAATTTACGCCAAGCCCTTAAGTTGGCCAGTGCTGTCCCCCATTCGCTCTCTGGGCGCGCCCATGATGTCGAGCATGTTCAGGAACAGATTTGCCATCGGCGTCTCGGTGGGATACGTCGCGTGACGGCCGGTCTTGATGGCACCGTTGGCTTTGCCAGCGAGCACCACGGGCAAGTCGTGATGGCTATGGCGATTGCCGTCGCCGATTGCGCCGCCGTACACGATCATACTGTGATCCAGCAAAGTCTCGTCGCCTTCTTTGATGTTTTTGAGCCGATCGAGAAAATGCGCGAAAAGCTCACAATGAAAACGATTGATCTTTGTGAGGTCAGCAATATTCCGACTGTTGTTGCGGTGGTGAGAAAGGCTGTGGTGGCCGCCCTTCACGCCGAGGTGGGGGTAGCTGCGATTATCGCCATCGTGCGCCAGTAGATAAGTGGCGATCCGCGTGGAATCGGTTTGGAACGCGAGCGCCATCATGTCGCCCATCATGCGCACGTGCGCGCCAAAATCACGGGGTTTGCCCGCAGGCTTTTTGAACCCTTCCGGCAATTCCGCGGATGATACGCCGGAAGCCGTCACGCGTTTTTCGAGTTCGCGCACGGAGGTGAGATATTCATCGAGTTTGCGTTGATCCGTGTAGCCGAGTTTTTTCTCCAGCGCCTTGGCGTCTTCCAGCACAAAATCGAGGATGCTCTTTTTGTAACGCTCCCGCCGCACGCGACTCTCATTGCGTTCACGATCTTTGCCGTTGCTGAAGAGCCGCTCGAAAACCAAACGCGGATCAGACTCCGGCGGCAAAGGCGTGGTCTCGCTTTTCCAAGCGAGATTAAATTGATACGCACAACTGTAACCCGAATCGCAATTGCCGGACATTCGCCGCCCGTCACTGCTAAGTTCCAGCGAGGGCAACCGCGTTTTGTCGCCAATTTTCTGCGCGGCCAATTGGTCCACCGAGACACCCACGCGAATATCCGCCCCCGCCGTTTTGCGCGCTTGGCGACCGGTCAGAAAAGTCGCATTCGCCCGCGCATGATCGCCCGCGCCGTCGCCATTGGACCGCGCCTTGGTGTGCGCCAATCCGCTGAAAATTAGCAAGTCCTCGCGATGCGCCTTCAACGGTTCAAGAATATGTGAAAATTGAAAATCGCTCCCCTTCCCTTTCACGTGCCACTTCTCCGGAATCACGCCGTTGGGAATATAAACAAACGCCATGCGCGTAGGAAACTTTGCGTTGCCCGTCGCCACCGCCCGCGCCGGAAGCATCGCCTCCAACGCCGGCAACGCCAGCGCCGTGCCCAACCCACGCAAAAACGTGCGCCGCGGAATGTGTGTTGATCGAATCATCGCTCCTTAACCCTGACGCAATTTACATCAAAATACTTCAAAATACAAGGGAAGGAAACTTGGCCATTGGGTTTTGGGCATTGGTCACTTACCCCCCTCTTCTCCCCGTTTCATATCAAATGGCAAACTTTTCACGATGCCCATTACAAGTGTTTCAAACTTGAACCCGTCGCGTTCCATTTGTTTCACAATGCCGTCGACGGCGCGTTTGTCGTAGAATTCCAGGCCGCGGCCGAGAGCGAAGGTGAGCATTTTTTCGGTGAGGCAGCGCACGAACAAATCGCGTTTGCGCACGGCCAGAATTTTCCGGAGGCCGGTGGCATCGCGGAATTTTTCGCCGCTGTCGAGTTGGGATGCGGCATTGATGGGTTCGCCATTGTCCAGTGTTCGCCAGCGGCCAACTGCATCAAAGTTTTCAAAAGCGAAACCAATGGGATCCATCTTTTGATGGCACGAAGCGCACACGGGGTTTTCGCGGTGCTTCACCATTTGCTGGCGCAAGGTGCCTTTGAGTTCGGCGTCGGATTCCAATTCGGGCACGTTGTCCGGCGCGGGCGGGGGCGGTGTGCCGAGGATATTTTCGAGCACATATTTGCCGCGCTTCACGGGCGAAGTGCGGTTGGGATCGGAGGTGAGCGTGAGCACGCTCGCGTGGGTCAGCACCCCGCCGCGTGGCGTGCCTTTGAGTGACACAATCCGGAACTGTCCGCCCTTCACCTTTTTTAGGCCGTACCAATTCGCCAAGCGGTCGTTGACGAAGGTGTAATTCGCGTCCAACAAATCCACCACGCTGCGATTTTCGCGCATCACGTGGGCGAAGAGCATCTCGGTTTCGCGGCGCATATCGGCGCGCAATTCGTTGTTGAACGCACTGAACAATCGCTTGTCCGGCTGGTGCATTTCCAAATTGCGTAGTTGCAGCCACTGACCGGTAAAATTCGCCACCAACGATTGCGCCTTCGCATCGCGCAACATTCGGCGGATTTGTGCGGGCAAATTTTTCCGCAACTGCCCCCGCCTTGCCAGTTCCATCAAAGCATCATCGGGGATGCTGTTCCAAATATAAAACGAAATGCGCGAGGCCAATTCGTGTTCGTTGAGCGAGCGAATGGCCTTGGGGTTCTTCGGCGCGCCATCAAACTCCCAGCGAAAGAGAAAGTGCGGCGACACCAACGTGGCCACAACGGCCATTCGGATGCCGTGCTCAAAACTGGCACCATCATCCACCACCTGCTTGGCCAGCAACATCAACCGCCGCACCTCCTCCGCCCGCACCGGCCGCCGATAAGCTCGCGCAAGAAACGTGCGCACAAATCCTTCCGCCGCGTTTCGCCGTAGCTTGGGCGGCGCGGGATAGCGGAAATAAAAATTCTGGAACGGAGTCGCGACGATGCGCCCATCGGCATTGGGAACGGCAACGGCTTTTGCGGCGATTCTTTCGGCGGCGGCAAAATATTTTTCCATCAGCAATGGCGACATCGTGAGTACGTCGCCAATGTTATCGAAGCCGTAGCCGGAATCGTCAGCGGGAAAATCCCTGGCGGGCTTGAAGTCCACGCGCATCAGATCGCGAATGGTGTTGTTGTACTCCGCGCGGTTCAGCCGCCGCACCGTCACGCGCCCGGGATCGGGAGGCGCGGTGCGGTAAAAAGTATCCAGCGTCTGCCGCGTCCAATCAGTGAGCAACGCGCGCTGCTTTGCATCCGGCCGTTTCTTTTTTTTCTGTGGCGGCATTTCATTGGCGAGAACCAGCTTGCGGATCTTCTCCCAAATCTTATAGCCACGATGAACATCGTTGGCCGTTTTGAAACCATCCAGCGACAAGTCGCCCTTGGCCTCCCCGTCGCCGTGACAACTGAAACAATTTTCCTGAAGAATGGGCAGGATGTCTTTTTCAAATGACATCTTTGCCAAATCCACTGCATTCATGCAGACGGCGGACAGGAAAAATAAAATTGTGCCGGTGATTTTCACTCCTCAAGAAGTCTGCCACACAGACGAAGGTTCGTGGGGCATCGATTCAATATTTTTCACTCAATCAAACAACTCCCGCACGGGGTGGCCGTGGTCGGTGATGGGGACGGGGCGTTCGCCGGCGTAGAGGTTTTTGTGGGGGTTGATGCCCAGCGCGCAGTGGATGGTGGCGAAGAGGTCGGGGACGGAAACGGGTTTTTCGAGAATGACTTTGCCCAGTTCATCGGTGACGCCCACCGCACGGCCGTTGCGCAGGCCGCCGCCGGCCAAAGCAACGCTGAAGGCTTTGGAGTAGTGGCCGCGCCCGCCGCCGGCATCGAATTCGGGCGGGCGACCAAATTCGCTGGAGACGACAATCAGCGTCTTGTCGAGCAGCTTGTGGTTTTTCAAATCCGTCACCAGCGTGGCGAGCGCTTGATCGAGTTGTTGGATGAGAATGTGTTGTTTGAGTTGGCCGTCGTTGTGGGTGTCCCAGCCGGTGCCGTTGATGAAATTGAGGTTGAACGATACTTCCAAAAACCGCGCGCCGCGCTGGATGAGTCGCCGTGCCAACAAACAGCGCTGGCCGAATTCGCCGCCGTAAGCGTTGCGGAGTTTGGCGGGTTCGGATTTCAAATCGAACGCGCCCATGAACTCGCCGCCCGCGAGCGATTGAGCTTCGGTGATGGCGGCGTTGTAACTGGCGATCGCGGTGTCATTCGCATTGCGCTTGAGATAGTCGCCGCGCAGTTTGTTCAACAAACGATCGCGATTGGATTGCCGCGCGCCGGAAATTTCCTTGGGCCGCGTGAGTCCCGCCGGGCCGCTCTCGGTGTCGGTGAGATAAACATAGCCGTGCTTTGCGCCGAGGAAACCCGGGCCGCGTGTGAGATTGGGATAACCCATCACGACATACGCCGGCGCGCCATTCACGACCTTGCCACGCTCGTGCGCCACCACCGAGCCAATGGACGGATAAACAATCGTGCCGCTGGTGGGCCGGCCGGTGTGCATCCGATTGGTCGCGGCGGCGTGCTCGTCGATAACGTTGTGATTCACCGTGCGCAGCAGCGAGAAATGCTCCATCAACCCCGCGCATTGTTTGAGGTGCTCGCACACTTGCACGCCGGGCACGCTAGTATCAATGGCGTCATAATACGAACCCGCCTTTTTGAGTTTGGCATCGCCTTTGCGTTTGGGATCCCATGTATCCACGTGGCACGCGCCGCCGCCGAGCCAAATAAAAATGCAATGCTCAGCTTTGCCCTTGGGGAATTTTGGGGCAGCCGCCAACGCATTGGGCAACAATACTGCGCTCGTGGCAGCGGTGGCCAAAAAATTTCTGCGGTTCATTTCGTTCATCACGGGATATAAATAAACTCTGGCGAATTGATTAACGCGTAAATCACATCTTCCATTTGTTTGCGCCATCCCGCGCGGAGGCGTTTGGTGGGCGGATCGCCTTTGCGGGCGAGGCGCTCAAGCTCCACTTTGATGCGATTGGAATCCGACGAAAGATGATTGTTCCACGAAACATCCAGCACTTGCTCGCGGCCCGCGCGCGGCTTGGCGCCTTTCACGACTCGGAGGGCGAATGTTTGGTGAATTTGGTCGTGCATCATCGCGCGCTCTTCTGAGGTTGGCGGACGCGATAAAATTCGCATAAAAATCCGCTTCACCATTTCGTGAGTGTCGATGGATTGCAAAGCCAATTCGGTGAAGGCGCTGTCATCGGAAAGTTGCGCGATGCGGCGGCCGACAATGCCGTTGGCCATGATGGCGGGCTGCAGCGCGTTGGGCTCGTGGTCGCGTACGGTGAGGGCGTCCTGCCGCGCGTCGCGCCAGCCGAAGGTCGACAAAATATCCACGACGCTCTGCGCCTTGGGCAAGGCGAGCGAGGGGCGATCACGTTCGTTGGAAAGCGAGGTGAACTCCCACGCACGGCGCGGGTGGCCGAGGTTCAAAAATACATTGATCGCTCCGCGGCCATTGACATCGAGCGTGAGCATTTCCGTGCCCATCCGTTTGTCGGCCACGACGTACAGCGAATCGATGAGTTGCTCGGCCGTCATGCGGCGGCGCACGGGGCCGACAAAAAGCCGCGTGGACGGTTTGCCCGCTACGACGAATCCCGCATCGACCTGTCTTTGATAAACGTGAGAATTCATGATGAGCCGCGCGAGTTGCTGCAGGTCATATCCGCTCATGACAAATTCGCGCGCCAACCAATCGAGCAAAAGCGGATGGGAGGGCTCGGCTTTTTCCCAGTCATCCGCTGGCTCCACGAAACCCCAACCGAGGTAACGCTGCCACACGCGATTGACGATGACCTTGGCAAAACGGTCACCGTGATTGCCAGTAATGAACGCCGCCAATTGCTCGCGGGTGTCGGCATGAATCGGTTCACTCAATTCGGTTCCCTTGAACGGCCAAGCTGCCGCCACTTTGGTGCCGGGCTTCAGCGTAACTTCAACGCGCGGCTTTCGCACTCCCTCCGCCATCGGCACGCTGCTTGTCTTCGGCACCTCCAACGGCGCGCGCTGTAACATGGCGGCAATACTGAAAAGGTCTTTCTGATTAAAATTATGAAAGGGCGCGTCGTGGCAACGGGCGCATTTCATTTGCATTCCCAGAAACGCCTGTCCGATTAACTGCGCCTTGGCGGCCATCGGCACATCGTTTTGCGTGGCCACGCCGAAGCCCGCCGGACCGCCGTAATAACTGCTGCCTTCCATCATCACTAGCTCGGTGACAAAGCGGTCCATCGGCTTGTTGTCCTGCAGGCTTTCGTGAATCCAAAAACGAAACGGGCCGGTGTTGTTGAGTTTGGGTTTGAGGATGTTCGGGTTCTCCGCGAGCACATCCTGCCAATAACCCGTCCAGTGATCGGCCCATGCGCGGGAATTTTTCAGCAGCCGATCAATGGCACGCTTGCGGCGACCTTCTTTTTGGTCGCGTTGAAATTGTTCAATTATTTTTGGCGAAGGCACCACGCCGTTGGCATCGAGCGAAGCACGCCGAAGAAACGCCCAGTTATCGGTCAACGCCGTCGGCCGCCGTCCCGCCGACTTCAATCTGGAGTTGATGAAATGATCGATGGCGTTGTTTGCGGGAAAGTCGGGTATGCTCCTCGGCACTAGCACGGGCGCCAATTCGCGGGCAAGCTGATGGCGTTTTTTCCACTTTTCAGTTTCGGTGATTCCAATCGACCCCCGCAAAGTTTGATTGAACAACCGCATTGCCTCTTGTGATTCCTCAGTGTAATCGGCCCAATTGCCGTCCGTCAGCGCAATGTTTCGCGTTGGCGAAAGCAACTTGAATGGCGCGCCATTGATGGAAATGCTGACGGATAAGCCGCCCGTTTCGGGGCGTTTGCCTTTGCCGCCCACGAAGGCTTCCAGCAGGAAAAGGTGTTGTTTGCCTAGCGATTCAAAATCCACGACGGACTCCGCCATTCCGGGCCGCAGGAAACGCGTTTGCCCGCCGTGATCTTTCGGCGCGGTTGAAACCTTGCCGTGAGCGCCGGTGTTGCCGGAACTGGATTGGGTTTGCGCGATGATTTTTCCGTCCACATGAAACCGTGAAAGCGTGCGAGCGCGCAGCAGAATGCGATGTTTGCCCTTGGGCACATTCACCTTCGACGCCGCCCGCAGCAGAATGGAATCCGACCGGCCAACAATGAGCGCCTTGGAATTATATTTGTTGGGGATAAAAGGAATGCCAAACGCGGTTTGCTGGAAAGTCGCCTTTGCTTCGGTGGCCGCGTAGTTCCAATCGTGGCCAACATTTTCGTGGATCGTGATGGCTACCGTGTCGGTCGGGACTGACGCGGGATCGAGAATGAATTCGCGACGAAGACTTTTGAAGCGCGTTGCCATTCGTTCGGCCGAAAGGGCTTGGCGATAAATTGCGACCTCGTCCAACCGCCCCACGAAAGGGATGCCCGATGACCCTTCCGCCGATGCGCCGATGCGCAAATCGTCGTCATCCACCACCGGCGCGAGATCGGTTTGGCCGCCCATATCCCACGTGCCCGTCACCGGTTGGCCGTCGATGTATCCGCGAATGCTGGCGCCCTTGCCGAACGTGTAACACACCGCAACGTGATGCCACTCGCCGCGTTCGCCCAGCGTGCCCGCCGAGGTCCACCGATGCCACGAAGCCTCGCCCGAATTATTTGCGTCACGAAACAGAAACGAAAGGCCGATGCCGCCCTTCACACCCACGAGCCGCAGCGCGTAATTTTGGTTGTTCGCCGCAAACCCTTTTTGTCCCGTGCGGCCCTTGCCGATGATATACATCATCCGCCCGTTTTGCAGTTCGCCGGACGATACCCAAGCTTCCAACGTAATCGAATCGCCCTTTGCGAAATCCAACGTGCTCTTTTTTCCGGGATCCGTCACGCGGACAAAACCGTCATCCGCCGCCAATCGCAGCGAACGATTGTCTTTGGCGAAATCGGGGTAAAACGGCGCGCGCGGCCCCGGTGGACGTTGGGCCCTCAATTCCCCTTTCAGAGTTCCGACCACTGAATTCACGGGACCGCTCTTGGCCTCATCGAAACGCCAGTACGCCACGGGTTTGTCCGCCAGCACTTGAGTCGAGTACGAATCGGCCCCGGCAACGAAGGGCAGCAGCATGATGAGGAGAATCCATTTCATCCGCCGCCAGTTTCGGGGTTTATGACAAAAAGACAAGCCGAACGTGTGGGAACACATTATGCCTTTTCGCGAATGTTCAGCCAGGTGTGCACGTGGGGTTTGCCTCGGAAATACCAGAGCATCGCCGGGCCTTCGACTTGCCACACGTCCCACACTACGTCTTTGCCGATGTTTTCGTTTTTGTAATAAGCGATGTGCAGATTTTCAAAACCGTTTTTCTCGATAAGCTTCATCGATTCCGCCGCATCCTTTTCGCGGAAAGGCGCGAGCATGTCCTTCATCACCGAGCGCATTAGGCCCTGTTGATCCTTGCTCATATCGGCGGTGCGCAGGCCGGGGAGGCCTTCCTTTTTGCCGGTGAGCTTCACGGTGCTCGTGCCCTTTTCCCCGCGTGATTTTCCAAGCAACGCCGCCTTGCGCTGTTTGCCATCGAGCGCTTGAAACAATTCATTGGGCCGCTTGGCTTGGAACCAATAAGCGTTTCCCTTGTGGTCGGCCTTTTCGTTAAAGCCATCGGCGGCATGGCCGTAAAAAATCGGGCCACCGAATGCGGTGCCGTCCAGCGAATCGCCATCGCAACGCCGCGTGACGTGCCGACCGGTGAAGACCAACTCAAACTTGCCCGCGCCCGGTTTGCCGAAGATCGCAATCGCACTGTCATCAAAGCCGCCCGGTGAATCCTCCACCACCTGGTTGTAAACCGCCTTGCGATACTCGTCGCTGTGGAGGCCGTTGAAGATTTGCTTCACCATATCAATCTGGTCATCCTCCATGTCGCCCACCGCGAGTTTCTTTTGGATGTGCCAATTATTCTCCACGCGATTGCGCAGCGGATGGTCCCACGCAAAACAAATCGATTTGCGCTGTTTTTCGCTGAGAGTTTTGTAGAGTTGCGTGGTCAAAGTCTCCGGAGTGGAGGGCTTCTTCGGCAGCGCATAAGCCAAGGGAGCGGCGGCGGCCAAGGCGATGCCAGCGCCAGCAGCTTGCAGGAATTCACGCCGCGAAGCTTCGCAGCAATCGAGAGTGTTGATGTGGGGAGTCGTTTTCATGAGTTTAGGATAGCTTGGTTAGTGGTTCTGTCAATGTTACTTGCGACGCGTGGGAGTGATTTCCAATTCGACTTTTTTCTTGGCGCGCAGAATTGTGATTTTGGTTTCTTTGCCGGCTTTGATGGCGCCGAGGACGGCGGTGTAGTCGTAGATGTTTTTGATTGTCTTGCCGTCGAATTCGATGACGATGTCGCCGCCCTTGATGCCGGCTTTGGCAGCGGGACCGCCAGCGCTGACGTCGGTGATTTGCAGCCCATCCACTTCCGCTGAGTAATCTGGGATGACGCCGGTGTAGGCACTCATGTTCCCGCGTGCGGGCGCGGCGCCGCGTTTGACCTTGATGTAGTCGGGGCGTTTCGTGTCACCCGCGAGGTCGAGCAGCAGGCGGCCGGTGAATTGCGCGATGCGTTCCATGCCTTCGTAGTTAAGCGTGGCGGGGTCGTCGGTGGGTTTGTGGTAATCTTTGTGGAGGCCGGTGAAGATGGCGAGTGACGGAACGCCTTTGGGATCGATGGATCCGTTGTCGGTGTTGCGAGGGGGCGCGTTCTCAAGCTTGAGGCTGAAGCCGGCGGCGACGTTGCGCTTCTCGATGAGCTTTTTCCAAATGGTGGATGTGCCCAAGCCTTGGACGATGAGTCTATTATTTTTCAACCGGCCAACCATATCCAAGTTGACGTACGCACTGACTTGCTTGAAGGGGATGAGCGGATTCTTGGCGTATTGCGCGGAGCCGATGAGGCCGAGCTCTTCGCCGGTCCACCAACAAAAGATGATGCCGCGCTTGAATTTTTCCGGATGCTTTTCGCGCTCGGCAGCCAGCCACGCGGCGAGTTCGAGCAGCGTGACGGTGCCGGAACCGTTGTCGTCCGCGCCATTGTGAATGCGGCCGGGGTTGCCGCCTTTGGGGTTGATGGAGCCGTCGTTGTAGCCGAGGTGATCGTAGTGCGCGCCGATCATCACGTACTCGGGGTTATCGGTTTTCACGCCGGGCGGCAGGATGGCGATGATATTTTTATCGTGACGCTGCACTTGTTTGAGGGCGCTGGTGACGCGGATTTTTACACCGGGCAATTCAAACCCAAACAGCGCGTGTGGGTTTTCCTTGTCGAGGGCGGTTTGGATTTTCTTGAGGTTGCCCTTTCCAGCGGCGGCGAGGAGTGCGTCGGCCACTTTATGATTGCCGGAAATGGCCACCACACCGCTGCTAGCGGAACGGCGAATATAATTCACGGGGATGAGCTTGCCGGCGTTGTCGGAATTGGGGCCGGCCACAATGATGACGCCTTTCGCGCCGTGCTTGCGCGCCAAGGTGGCTTTGCGTTGGAGGGCGGCACTGCGCATCAGTTGGCGGCGGCGCTCGGGCTTTACTTCTTCGGGCACGTACCGAAACACGAGCACCATTTTATTGGTGCAATTGAGGCCCGCATAGGAATCGTAGCCGACGCCCGCTTTGCCCGCCACGCCGAGCCCGTAGCCCGCGAAGACGACTTCCGATTCCACGGTGTTGTTCACGGAAAATGCCATTGGATTAAAATCTTTGCCGAGTTCGAACTTGGTTTCTTTGCCGTCCTTGCCGGTGATGATGAGTTCGTTTTTGCCTTTGATAATGTCGACGCCGTACTTGAAGGACATCGGGTGCGTGAAAGTTCCTTCTTTATCAGCGGGCTTGAGGCCGAGGATTTTCAGCCGACCAATGATGTACTCGCGCGCCTTGCGAATGCCCTCGGAACTGGTGTCGCGACCTTCGAATGCATCGGAGGCAATAATTTCAATTTGCTTTTTGATGTCCGCCTCCGAAATGGCTGCCTCCAACTCGATGGCTTTTTCGTCGCCACAGGTTTCAATGAAATCGCATCCACCGACTTCAGCAGCGGCACGTTTGGGTGCCTTGCCCAGCGCGGCCAACGCGGCGGCGTGATTCCAACGGGCGATGAAGAGTTGCGACATTTTGTCCGCCGTGCGGTTTGAGGTCCACATAAACTGATTTCCGTTGGGAGAGAAAACGGGAAGCCCATCGAAGCCATCGGTGTGCGTGACGCGGATGGGCTCGCGTTTGCCTTCGGCGTCCACCAAATATACTTCGAAATTTGAAAAGCCGAGCTTGTTGCTGGCAAACACCACGTACTCGGCGCTGGGATGATAATAGGGTGCCCACGACATCGCCTTGAAATCGGTGAGGCGCTGAATGTCCGTGCCATCGGTTTTCATTGTGAAGATATCGGCGGTGTCGCCCTTCTCAGTGAAGTGCCGCCAAATGATGAGCTTGCCGTCTGGGGAAAAAAACGGGCCGCCATCGTAGCCCTTCATTTGGGTAAGGCGTTTCTGGCCGGAGCCGTCGGCGTTCATAATATAAATTTCACCGAAATAAGAAGCATCGACCTTTAGGCGCGCCTGTTCCTTGGCTGTGAGTTTGGCTTTGCCGTAGGCGTTGCGGATGGAGCAAAAGACAATTTTTTTGCCGTCCGGAGAATAGGCGCCTTCCGCGTCGTAGCCGTGGGCGTTGGTGAGGCGTTTGGGGACGGTGCCGTCGCGCTTGAAAGAAAAGATGTCCATTTGCTCATCATAATCCCACGAGTACCGGCGCGTCTTGCCCGAGGCGCGAAAATTCAGCTCCGCCTTTTGCTTGGCCTTCGACTTGGGGTCCACGTGTGAACTGGCGAAGAGCACTTCGTCGCTGTTGGGGCGGAAGAAGGCGCAAGTGGTTTTACCGTGCCCCGGCGACACGCGAACGACGTCGCCGCTTTGCATATCCATCGTGTAGATTTGGTAAAACGGATTGTGCTTTTCGCGTTCGCTTTGGAAAATGATGTGCTTGCCGTCGGGCGCAAAGTAGCCCTCGCCACTGCGGCGGCCATCGAGGGTGAGCTGCCGCACGCGCGTGAGAAATTGGTCTTCGCCTTTGGGTTTGTCTGCGGCGGGGAGGTTGCCACACAGGAGAGTCAGAATCAGGATTGTTTTTTTCATTATTTTAACACGGATAAATATGATGGACAGGATGGGTGAGAATTTATTCAGGTTTCTCTTGGGATTGCTTCTTTTCCTTAATTTTGATTCGGCTGATGTTGCCGAATAGATGACCGCCCACTTTGCCGTGTTTCCACGTGCCGGCGTATTTGTCGCCATCAATGACCACGTGCGCGCTGAAGGTGCCGAGGCCGGGGATGGAAAGGTTGTCCATCGAAATCACCGGCGTATCGCCCGCCCATTTGATGGGC
>DQLO01000242.1 GCA_015660155.1 Verrucomicrobiota bacterium | reverse complement strand
TGCCGAAGGCGTAGAAGGCGGAAATTTTTACGTGCACATTTTTGTGTTTCGCGAGTGCGCAAAGTTGGTTCAGTTCGGTTTCGTGCGGGGCGTCGATGCGGGCGCAGTGGTCGATGACGACGGTGGTGTCTGGAAATTTTTTGCACATTGGGCCGAGGCCGGCGATGTGTTTTGGATTGATGAGTGGGCACATCGCGATGCGTTCGGCCGCGCCGGTGCGCCACATGGTTTGCATGGCGTCGGCTTGGAGCCAGCCGGCGTTGTTCTTGGGCAGGATGCGGTAGCCGGTGATGCCGAGCTTGCGGTTGGCGATCATGCGGGCGGGGATGCGATCCAGCGCGGGATCCATCGCGCCGACGATGGCGAACACGCTGGGGAATTTTTTGGCGGCGTAAATCAAGTAGTCGTTGTTGAAGCTGTAATAGGGCCCGTGGGAAATGAGGACGTGGCGGGTGACGTTCTCAGTTTTGCCCAACGCGATGAGAGTCTCGGGTGTGAAACTGTGCGGCTTGAGATCGGCCACGGTTTTGCCGGGGGCAAGGGGAAAGCGTTTTACATCGGGGGTCCAAATATGGCTGTGGGCATCGATGTGGCCCGGGTTGTTTTGGGGGAGTGTGGCGCAGCCGGCGAGTGCGGCAGTGCCCGTGAGGATGGCTTGGCGGCGGGTCATGCCGCTATTAAAAGTAAAAGGTCAGAAGTGGGAAGTCAAAAGTGTCAGCGCATGGCGGGGAGGGGGGCGCGTTGGAGGGTGAGCTGGACGGCGTCGGCGTAGTGCCCGGCGAATTCGGTTTGTTGAAAATGATCGTCGGTGATGTCTTCAACTGCGTAGAGGCGCAGCAGGAGGAAATCGGTATTGGGCGGGATGGTGAGGCGAACCTCGGCGGGTTGCCAGGTGGCGGGGTCGGCATCGGTGTTGACGCCGCTGAAATGGCCGGCGAGGCGGCGGCTGTGATTTTCCCAATGCGCATGGGCGTTGTCGGGGGTGCCGGCGTAGGCGTAGAGGCCGATTTCAAAACGGGTGTCGGTCGTGGCTCCGGCGTCGACGCGGTTGAAGTGCGCGCGGGCGATGGCGGTGAAGGTGGCGCGCGGCGCGTTGGCTTTGAGCGGGCGGAGGTCGATAATCTGCCATTGCTCGCTGGCGGCGTGAGATTCCTCGGTGTCCTGTTCGCCCTGATCGGAAAGCAAATGGATGGAGCGATCGAATCGCAGCATGCCCTTGCCGGTCATGGGTTGGATGCCCATCTCGGGGCCGGTGATGGCGGCGATATCACCGCTCCAACGGCCGGGCGCGTGCGGGATGCCGTAGCTATAAACGGGCTGGCCCGGCTCGAAGCCGGGATTGATTAGCAGTTGATCCAGCTGCGCGACGGAGCGCGGAAATTGCGCCGGATTGGCCGGAGTTTCCCGCGCGGTGCCTTCGGTGGATACATTGAGCGCCGTGCCCGCAGTGAGTCGCCGCGTGGACTGGCGCGGCAGGGCGACCTCGATTTCGCCCTCGAAGACATGCGTTTCCATGCTGCCATCGGCGCGAACGTTGATGCCAAACTCCGTGCCGAGATCGATGATTTTGCCGGCGGGTGTTTCGACAGTAAACCCGATTGCCGATTCGGGCACGCGCGCGGCGAGTCGGCCGTGGTGCAGCACCAACCGATCCATCGAGCGCAGTTCCAGCCGCGCGGGGCCTTGGAGGATGACGGTGGCGGCGTTAAAAAATTTCAGTTCCAACAGGCCACTTTTAATTTCCAGTTCGCCCGTGGCAATGGCTTGGCCGGGTTGGAAATTTTCCGGGCCAGTGATGCCGTTAAGATGGCCGATGACGGCGACGTAAACCGGCTCGGATTGTTTTTGCGCGGTCGGTTGACGGGCCCACCAAACGAAGGCGAGGCAAGCCGCCACCACCGCCGCGTGGGCGAGGATGCGGCGGGCGGGGTGGGGAATCAGATGCCGCCAGCGTTGCAACGGCGTGGGCCGCGGCTCCGGCGTGGCGGCGGCGGGCAGGCGCAGTGCGCCGTGCAGATCGCCGTGCAATTGGGCGTGCGCCCAGAAGTCGGTGCGGGCTTGTTCGCTTTCGCGCAGGAGCGTTTCCAGCTCCAGCCGCTCGGCGGGTTTTAGTGTGCCGTCAAAGTGTTCGTCCAACAGGCGGGTGAGTCGTTTGTCTTCCATCATTCAGTCTCCGGATTTTTTCGGGTTGCACGAACGGCTCCCGCCGCGCTGGACCGGTCGGAGCCCCGATCCAAACGCGGCGGGAAACCGCCGTGCTGTCCGTACCCAACCAGTCCCTAGGGACATTTGTTGTGGCGCGGGAAAAACAATCCCTGCGCCAAAATTTTTTCCGCGCATCAAATCAAGTCCTTTCCGGACAAGGCCAGCTGCTTTTGCAAACACGCCCGCAAGGCTGCACGCGCGCGGGAGAGCGCCACGTACACCGCTTCGGGCGTCCAATTCTTGATGCGCGCAATCTCGGCCGGTTTGTGCTCTTGCGCGTATCGCAGCTCCACCAACTCGCGCACCGTGGGCGAGAGTTTCGCGAGGCAGCCTTTGAGTGCCCGCTCGCGTTCGGTTTGTTCTTCCGGCTCCACTTCCGGCGCGGAGGCCGCCAGCGATTCGAGCACCTCGTTGCTGAGCGCCTGCGGTTCGCCCCGTCGCGCGCGCCAATGCTCCATCACCTTGAAGCGCGCGATGCTCCGTGCCCACGCGACGAAGTTGCTGCCTTCCTCAAATTGATTGGCCTTGGCGGTCACGGTCAGAAAAACTTCCTGCAGCACATCCTCCGCCGAGGCGAATTCCGGCACCAACCCCAGCACGTACCCCTTGAGCACGCCCTGATGTTTCACGAACAATTGTTGCACGTGAATCCGATGTTGTTCCTCCGCGCCCGACTTGCTCATGCCAACAACCTACACGACCCCGGCGTTTTTTCCCCGTCAATTTCCCCGCGCATCATCACCAGCACCACCACGCCCGCCAACACCATCACGAGGAGGGTGAGAGCGAGAAACACTTTATCAACTGGGCCGGATTGCAGATTCATTTGGACGAGACTCCGTCGATCAAGAATGAATGACGCACGGGAAGAAAACCTTAGCGACTATTTCTCCAAATATTCGCGG
>DQLO01000369.1 GCA_015660155.1 Verrucomicrobiota bacterium | reverse complement strand
TCCACGGCAGGCTCAATGGCGATGGCTTCGTCGGCGGGGTCGTCCTCGAAATCGTTGCCAATTCCAAAATCTCCCGCCATTTCGGCCAGTTCAACAGATAAATCCACGATTTGCTTCAAAGCGTTGGTTTTCTTGTCCTTAAAGGTGAGCTTGCTTTTTATGGAAAGCATATCGCTGGTGAAGGAGGCTTCATCGAAAACGCGGAGGATTTCGACGATTTTGTCGGCATCTTCATCGCCTTCGGCCATGGTTTCCACCACATCGGCCACGCGATCGAATCGGATGAAGCCGCCGGCCACGTGTTTGCCGAGCAGATTGCGCCGGGCACCCTTGATGGGATTGACAGTGGTGCCTTCGGCCACGGCACCGGCGTGTTTGTCGGTGGTGATGAAAAGCGCCTTTTGGTTTTGGGCGAACTGAATGCCAAGCATGCCTTTGAGCATGGCCATGCCCTCCTGCAGCTCGGGGTTATTAATGAGCTTGTTGGCGGCCTTCCAGTTTTCCACCGTGAAGCCGAAAACAAAGCCAACTTTCGGCTCGGGGCCAAAATCGCCTTCGGCCATCTCGAGGCTGTCCCAGCTGAGCACCACATCGCCCTTGGGGATGGAGAGCAGCTCTTTGAGTGTGAGGCCGAGGTTTTCCTCAATCAGTTCCAAAACCTCCCCGAATTCGTCGTTGTCTTCGAGTATCGGCAGGAAGTCCTCGTTGAACATCTTCCGGACCGCCTTCATATTCACCGATTCGGCGAAAGCCAGAATGGAATCATCCGGCACCATATTCAGCAAAGAGGCGTCCGCGCCCTTGCCGGCCATGTTGGCAAATTTCTCGTTTTCCTTTTTGCCAAAGCTGCCGGAGAAATCCACCGTCACCGCGCCCGCATCAAAGCTGACCGTGGAGGAGTAAGTGAGATCTTCGTAAAGATCCATCATCAACGCCGCCGCTGGGTCTTCCTCGCCCACGACCTCGCTAACCATCTCCATCAACTGGGCGTAATCAAACCATGCCGCGAGATCGTATTTTTTCTTCAAATGCTTGGCCAAGTCCGCAGTGGGCTTGGTGTTGCCCGTGATGCGCGCCTTGAGCATCGCTGGCACGCGCCCCACCTTGGTTTCGTCGCTGGTGCCCACGACCACGAAAACTTTATCCGTGAAGCCCAACGCTACGGGGACGCCCTCCATGGCCACTTGTTTGTAGCCTTGGGCATCGGTCACTCGCAGCGGCATGCCGGTGGCGGCAATGATTTTGTTGATGATTTTCTCCAGCGTGGCGGCATCTTTCACTGCCATCACCAAGCCACCGGTCACGGTGGGTTCGCCAAATTCTTCGGCGGGTGCCGTAACATTCATGAACACATGCGCCGGTTGGGTGATGTCCAGCCCGCTCGCGGCGGGGTCTTTGAGAATGGCAATCGCCAGCTCGTCATCAACCTCTTCCATGAGTTGCTCGAATAAATCCGACTCGAGCAAATCCTTGTACCCGCCCTTGTCCAGCAACTGCTTGAGGTTGGCGGAGAAGAGCATCGTCATTTTCTTGGGCAGATGCGAAGCGAGCGAACGCGCGCCTGCGCCCGCAGCGGGCTTGGCCACCGGGTTGGCGATCAACTGGGGGTTGTTCGTCTCGGCCTTATCATCGGCTTCGGGTGTTGCGGCGGGAGTTTCCTCTCCGGCATCCGCAGCTGGGGCTGATGGGGCTGTGGGTGTCAAATCGACTTGCTGTCCGCAGCCGAGCCAGAGGCCGGCCATCACAAACAGCGTGGGAATCCAAAGAAGCAGTTCACGGGCCATAGGCCCACCATTAATCTTGCAGGGGGTTTGCATCCGAGAAGTCTACCTTTTAGGCGTCATCCGTCCAGTTCTTTTTTGCCAACTTGGGTCGGGCTGTGCTAGGTTGCCTTATGCGAGAGCGGACGGCTTGGATATTGGGTGGCATTGCAGCCGCATTGCCTGTGGTGGGGTTGCTGGTTTGGCTGACTACCAATGGCGGCGGCAAATCAGGCGAGATTCCCTCGCTGCCCGAGTCGCCCACCACGCCCAGCCATCCACGGCTGCAGGTGCTCGATGAGCCGGGGCGATGGGAATCGGAAAGCTCCGCCTCTAATGCCACCGTTACCAACAGCAACACCTGTCATCTCGATGCCCGCTGGGGGCTCAACGGCCATTGCCTGTTTCTGGAGGAAAAAGTATTCGATCCCTCCGGGGGGGGCGTGACTTATGAGTTTGCCGTAAAACACTACAACACCAACATCAACATGTATCACTACACAGTGGTGCAGGACGATGGCTACGTGCGGGGGTTTGTGGGAAAATGGCAGGTGGGTTCCGGCCGGCTCGAATGGGAATCAGTTTACCTGCCCGGAGCGCCCGCGGATGTGGTCCAGCGCATGAACGAAATGCAGCTCGCGCCGGGCAAGCGGGAAACCCGAACTGAAATTTCACGAGATGGGAAATTGGAAATCACCGCCGTCACGCGCGCGGAGCGGAAGGGCAGCGCCCAGACTGAACTGCCCGCGACTCCCGCCACGCCCGAACTGGCCCGGCTGGGCCGCGGCGGGATTTGGAATGAGTCGGAATCCTTCACCGTGGATGGCCAATCAAAAACCATTCGAATGACCGGTCGCGCTCGTTGGACACCCGGAGGGCGTGCGCTATTGTATGAGGGCGTGATTCACAGCGAGGGCGAAAAAGAATATTTTATGTGGATCAAAACATTTGACCGCGAGACGAAAGTCTATCGGTTCATCCATTTTCACACCGATGGGCCGGTGGATCATTTCGAGGGGGCATGGGAGGAAGCCACCAAGACCATCACGTGGCGATCGATACAGCCACCGGGGGAATATCTCATCCGAGAAACCTTCGTCAGCCCCACCCATCGCAACTGGCGCGTAGAGGCCTACGACGAAAAGGGCGAGACGTACTACACCAGCGACGGCGAGAGTCGGCTGAAAAAATAGCGATTACGACGCTAGCGCGGCCTCGGCCAGCACTTGACCTGCGGTGGGCAGCGTGGCGGTGATGGCTTCCAGATTTTCAGTGAGTTTCCGCACCGGCTCTTCGTGCCCGCGTTCGAGCAGTCGGCGCGTCCATTCCACAAACGCCATGCTGACGGCTTTTTCGTGGTCGGCATCGGCCAGCCGCGTGGGTTGCCCAAGGGCGAACCGGCACAGCAATCGCGCCGCTTCATTCGCCGGATGTTTCGGCAATGCCTCGAACAGCGGCAGCGCCACTTTGAACTGGCCCGCCGTGAGCAGCGCGATGCCGCGTTGCTTGGTGATCTCCGGATGATCCGGATGATCCTGCGCCGCGCAATCGGTCCAGTGCAGCGCAATCTCTGTGTCGTCCAGATGCCCGTTCACGATGTTGCAGCCGAGGCTCCACAGCGAGGGCGTCATCAAATCTTTTTCAATCGCCTCGAACAACAACTGCACCGCCTCGTCGGCGCGATCGTTCTTCACGAGAAACGTGCCCAACCCGTGACGCACGCCGGCGGCATCCGGCGAAATCTCCAGTGCTTTCCGGAAGGCTTCCTCGGCGCCTTCGGGGTCGCCCGTTTCGGCCAAACTATCGGCCAGCAAATGATACGGCCCGTGCGCTTCCACGCCGCGGAAGCGCGGGGTGAATGTCTGTTCATCACTTTTCTTGATGCACTCGCGCAGCTCCGGGATGGCCTCGGCGTGTCGCCCTTGCTTGATGAGCCCCAGCGCGGCCACGTAGTGGATGGACGCGGTGGGCCCGCAATCTTTCGCCAACTGGCTGTGGGCTACTTCCAAAAGTTCCTCGAATTTTTCTGCCTGCAAAAGGTGGAAGCAGAACATGCTCACCAATCGCTCGCGCACCTCGGGCATCACGTGCTGTGCCTCGTGCTGCGCCAGCACTTCCATTGCGTGGCGATTCTGCGTGATCGCCTCATCGATGCGGCCGTCATTAAATAAATCCAGCGCGTAGTTCATCAGCAACGCCGGTTCGTCGGGCATTTCCTCCACGGCTTTATCCAACAGCCGGAGGTTGCGCTTCACTTTGTCGCGCGAAATTTTTACCGAGGGATCATACCCAAAATGCAGCAACCGTGTGCGGCCGATGCCAGAGTCCAGCCCCCAATGCCCTTGGCGCACCACAATGGATGAAAAAATCTGCTCGTGCACGCGTCCCACAAAGTGCAGCCCGGGCGCATTGCGGAACAGGCGTGGCACATAGGTCACTCCGTCGCCGGTTTGCTGCAGGGTGTGACCCTCCGCCCGCATAAAATTCGCCAGCGGAATGCGGAAGCCAAGTTG
>DQLO01000375.1 GCA_015660155.1 Verrucomicrobiota bacterium | reverse complement strand
CGCCACCGAGGGCCGCGGCAAAGCCAAAGCCAGCAGCGAGCGTTATGTGTTTAACACCGGCATGGAGCTTTCCACCAAGTTTTCCAAGCTGATGCCCGACGTGCAAAGCAAGCTGCTGGATGTCAACGGACTGCGCCACATTGTGAATCCTTCCATTAATTACATTTTCATCCCGCGCCCCAACCGCACGCCGGGGGAATTAGATAAACTGGACAGCGAACTCAGCTCACCTAATTTGCTGCCCTTTGAGATGCCCGAGTACAATGCGATTGACAACATCGACAGCCAAAACGCCGTGCGGCTCGGCCTGCGGAATATTTGGCAAACCCGCCGCGCCGGCCGCATTGGTGAAGAGAAATCGCGCGCCATCGATGAACTCATCGACTGGAATCTCTACACCGATTGGCGGCTCGACCCCAACTCCAGCCAGAACACCTTCGCCGATGCATTCTCCGACCTGCGCTTCCGCCCGCGTAACTGGATTGAGCTGCAATCCAATCAACGCTACGACCTCGATAACTCAATGTGGCGACTGATGAACAACAGCGTGCATTTTACCCCCGATGACAACTGGCGCCTCAACCTCGGCCATTATTATTACCTCGCCCAACCCAGCACCTCCAAGGCCGACCGCACCAGCGTGATGTACACCGGCGCGGCCTATCGCCTAAATGAAGATTGGTCGTTCGCCACGCAGCAATATTACGATGCCGTCAAAGGCCAACTCTCGCAACACAGCTACACCCTCCACCGCGATATGCGCAGCTGGACATTTTTTGTGGATCTCCGCTTCATCACCGACACCGGCCGACGCAATGATGAGTTTCAAATTTCGCTCAACTACTCGCTCAAAGCCTTCCCGCGCGCGTCCTCGGAATAGCTCACTTGTCTTCCACAAAAAACGAAGCCACCACCGGCCGGTGATCCGAGGCCAACCCCCAATCCGCCAACGCTTGCACATACGTGCCCGCGCGGCGCAATTCACCATTCATTCCGAGGCTGGCGATTAAATAGTCAAACCGACTGTAGCTGTCCTCCTTCCGGTAAAACGAAGTCCACGCCACGCGCCGCGGGTTAAACTTCGCGCCTTGCGGATGCGGCGCGCGATCACCATTGCGCTCGAAGGGACGAAGGTCCACCAACTTCGGCGCTTTGCCGCCCAGCAAAGTGCGGATGGGCGGTTGGTCGGGAGTGTCGTTGAGATCGCCCGCCACTAATAAATTTGCAGTGGGATCGGCCTTGAGCCGAGCCTCGATGATGCGCCGCAATTCGCGCGCCTCGCTCAGCCGCATCGCGGCCTGACTCGCCCGTGGCACGGGCCGTTTGGATTTCAAATGGGCGTTAAGCAAAGTAAATTTATAATTAGCATTCACGCGAATCGTCACCTCGCCAAGCCCGCGCGAAACCTGAAACCGCTGCCGATCGAGCAAATATTCCACCTTCGAATGCGTCTTGCGCGCCTCGATTGGGAACCGGCTGAGCACCACCAAATGAATCGCCAGATCCGGCCCCTGCACCCATTCCACGTGCGGATAGCTCAAGCCCTTTGCCTTCAGGCCCGCCACCAACTCATCCAGCGCCGCACGCCTCCCAATTTCCTGCAACGCCAAAACATCGGGCCGGATTTTCAAAATCGCATCGCGCACCTTCGCCCGCGATGCGGCGGGCTTCGCCTTGCGCGTGCCATACTTGTACAGGAAATAATTCTCCACATTAAAACTCGCCACGGTGAAAGTGTCCGCCGCCGCCAGCGCGCTTGCGGTGATCAACAATAAAAGGATGGATTTCATCCGCCAACTATAGCCGTCACGCCGCAATGGGAAAGTCATTTGCCATCCCCCATAACTGTGCTAAGCTCCCCCCCCTGCAATGGCAACCGATAAATCCAGCCCACTGACTGACATCCAAAAGCAACGCGACCACCGCGAGCTGCGCATCGACAAGGTGGGCGTGCGCGACCTGCGCTTTCCCATTCGAATCCGCGACAAAGCCCACGCCCATCAGGACACCATCGCCACCATCGGCATGTTTGTCGATTTGCCGCATCACTTTAAGGGCACGCACATGAGCCGCTTCATCGAAGTGCTCAACGCCCACGGCAACGTGGTGCACGTGGAAAATATTCCGGACATTCTCCGCGCGATGCAAAAGCGCCTCGATTCGCAAACGGCGCACCTCGAAATGGATTTTCCATTCTTCCTTGAGAAGTCTGCGCCCGTCACCGGCCAAACTGGCCTCATGGATTATCAAGCCCGCTTTGATGCCACCGCCAATGGCGACGAAATTGATTTCGTGCTCGAAGTCCGCACCAACGTCACCACCCTTTGCCCCTGCTCCAAAGCCATCAGTGCCGAGGGTGCCCACAATCAACGCGGCCTAGTCACCGTCCAGTTGCGCTCGGAGGAAACCGTTTGGATCGAAGACGTCATCACGCTCGTGGAACAATCCGCCAGTTGCGAACTCTATTCGCTGCTAAAAAGGCCCGACGAAAAATACGTCACCGAAGCCGCCTACGCCAACCCCGTGTTCGTGGAAGACCTCGTCCGCAACGTGGCCACCCACCTCAATGCCCTCCCACACGTAACGTGGTACAAGGTCGAAGCCGAGAATTTCGAAAGCATCCACAACCACAACGCCTACGCTTGCATCGAAAAGGGCTGATTTTTAGGCAGTTTTACAAATCGCAAAAAAGAACACTTTTTAGTGGAAATCTGGGCCGCGTTTGCTATCTTCCCCAACCCTTTTGCGGAAAATCCCGTAAAAACCGACACCGAAAGATGAGCGCAAAGAAAACATCAGCCAAGAAAACGGCCAAAAAGGCGGTAAAAAAAGCGGCCCCAAAGAAAATCGCTGCAAAACCGGCAGCGCCAGCCAAGGCCGCGCCCAAGAAAACAGCGAAAAAGAGAGGCCACAAAGCCCCACTCGCCAACGCCGCCGCCATTCTTGGCTTCAAACCCGCGCCCAAACATTCCTCCTCCACCTATCGCCCAATGGATGGCGTGAAAATAAAAACCGAGTGGAAAAAATATTACGATGTCCTCATGGATCTCCGTGACCATCTGCTGCACCAAATGGGCGACATCAAAAAAGAATCGGCCGAGGAAATGTCCGGCTACTCAATGCACATGGCCGACTCCGGCACCGATAATTTTGACCGCGACTCCGCGCTCAGCCTCCTCTCCTACGATCAGGACGCCGTGTACGAAATCGAGGAAGCCCTCAAGCGCATCGAACGCAAAACCTACGGCACCTGCGAAATCTCCGGCAAAGTCATTCCCAAGGGCCGCCTCAACGCCATTCCGTGGGCGCGTTACACTGTCGATTCCCAGGCGCAACTGGAAAAAAACGGCGCCGTGCGCCAACGCAAACTCGGCAGCCTCGGCACCATCGACGGCGCCGGCACAAATTCAATCACTGTCCCCGACGATGTGGGCAGCGAACCCAAGCCCGCAAAATCCGCCAAACCGGCAAAATCAAAAAAGTAAATTATGGCACGCGAAATCATCACCCTCGAATGCACCGAGGCCAAGGCTGAAGGCAAACCCGTCTCCCGCTACATGTCCACCCGCAACAAAAAACTCCAAACCGAGCGCGTGGAAAAAAAGAAATACAACCCCCACCTGCGGCGTCACACCGTGCACCGCGAAATCAAATAACTTTATGCCACGCAAAAACAACAAATCCGACAAGCGCGGCGGCAGCAGCGAACGCCGCACGCCACGCCCCAAACCCGAGGTGGATCTCAACCTCGTCGATCTCGACCCCAAAAACGTCGAGTTGCTCCGCAAATACGTCACCGATCAGGGCCGTATTCTGCCGCGCAAATACACCGGCTTGCCCGCGCCCTATCAGCGCCGCCTCACCCGCTCCATCAAGCGCGCGCGGCAAATGCTGTTGATGAAATAAATCTCACCGGCCCGACGGCCCCGCACCGACGGGCCGTTTTTACGCCCCCTTATTGCAAATCATTTGCAAATAGATAATTGTGATTTATGCCATTCTCATTTTGTCCGTGCTTGGCGGAATGGTCGCGGTGCTCAAGCTCAAACTCGGCGAACCCCGCCGCGTCAAACTCGTCACCGCCTTCACCGGCGCGTATTTGATGGCGCTCACTTGTTTGCATTTGTTGCCCGAAGTATTTGCGGGGAAAACCGGCAATGCCGCCCTCTCCCTGGGCGCGTTTATCCTGCTCGGATTTTTCCTGCAAGTGGTGCTCGATAATTTTTCCGGCGGCATCGAGCACGGCCACTCGCATCATCACCACGGCACGGCCCCGATCGCCGTGATGATCGGCCTTTGCCTCCACGCCTTTCTCGAATCCATGCCACTCGGCCACGCCCACGGCTCGCAATTGCTCGCCGCCATCGCCATTCACAAATTCCCGGTCAGCATCGTCCTCTTCAGTATGTTGTTACAAAACGGCAATACAAAAAGGCGCGCTTATATTTGCCTCTTCATTTTTGGCGTGATGGCGCCCATCGGCGCGGCCATCGGTTCGCTGCCCGCTTTGGAACCGTTCACGCCGCAACTGCTCGCCGTGGTGATCGGCATTTTTATGCACGTCGCCACCACCATCCTTTTCGAGAGCAGCGAGGATCATCATTACAATTTGAAAAAAGGCGCAGCCATCGCGCTCGGCGCGGGCATCGCCGCCCTCGGCGTTTTGCTGCCACTCCATTCCCACGCCCACTGATGGCCGTTCATTCGCATCCGCGGCAAAACCTCGCCGAGTTAACCGCGCGCCTCCGCCAGCGGGATCGCCGCATCACGGGTCCGCGCCAGTTGATTTTGGATGTGCTGCGCCGCGAAGAACATCCGCTGACCGCGCGCCAAATCCACGATCTGCTCGATTGCGATCTCGCCACGGTTTATCGCTCGCTGCGTTTGCTGGAGGAAATGGCAATGGTGAAGCGCTTCGATTTTGGCGATGGCACGGCGCGCTTTGAATTGCTCGGCCAAAACGACGATGGCCATCATCATCACCTCGTCTGCCGCGAATGCAGCACGGTGGTCGAGATTGGCGAATGCTTTTCCGGCAACTTCGAAAACCGCATCGCCCGCCAGCACGGTTTCGCCAACGTATCGCACCGGCTGGAATTTTTTGGGTTGTGTCCGGAGTGTCAGGCCGCGTGAACAAACACCCCCGATTGCCATTCGCCTTGGCGGGTTGTTTTTTTGAGCACCATCCCATGCCCTTCGACGGCAGCTTGGACTTCGCTGAATTGCGTTTCCAAAATCCCGGCCAGCACCAACACACCTCCGGACTTCACGCGCGCGATGAGCCGATGCGCGTTGGCGGTCAGCAAATCGTAATATAAATTCGCGCACACCACGTCGTATTTCACCCGCGCGCGGGAGGAAAGTTTTGTGACGTCGCCCACCCTCGGCTCCAACAACCGTGACACGCGATTGCGCTTTGCGTTGGCGCGCGCCACGCGAATGGCTTCGGAATCAAAATCAATGGCCTTCACCGGTCGATAGCCGAGCTTCACGCCGGCGATGGCGAGGATGCCGCTGCCGGTGCCCACATCAAATAAACTCTGCGCTCCACGCCGACGTTGAGCGACGAGTTGGCGCAAGCAAAATTTTGTGGTGGCGTGTTGGCCTGTGCCAAAGCTGAGACCCGGATCGAGCACCACCACGGCTTGCCCAGGCGCGGCTTTGTCTTTGCGCCAACTGGGCCGTACCAAAAGTTTTTTG
>DQLO01000053.1 GCA_015660155.1 Verrucomicrobiota bacterium | reverse complement strand
GCCGCAATGGGGCCACGATGTGCACGGCAAAACGCTGGGCATCATCGGCTGCGGCCGAATCGGCACGGCGGTGGCGCGGCGCGCGGCGGGATTTAATCTGCGCGTGTTGGCGTGTGACCCCGCCCCGAATGAAGCCGCCAAAAATTTTGGCGTGGAATTTGTGCCGCTCGATTCACTGCTCGCGCAAAGTGATTTTGTTTCACTGCACGCGGCAGTGACACCGGAGACGAAAGGCCTCATTGGCGAAGCGCAATTGAAACAGATGAAGCCGAACGCGTATCTCATCAACACCGGCCGAGGCGCGCTGGTGGATGAGGCGGCCTTGGCGCGGGCGTTGAATGACGGCGGCCTTGCTGGCGCAGCGGTGGATGCGTTTGTGGAAGAACCCCTTCCGGCGGAGCATCCTTTTCGCACGGCAAAAAACCTTTTACTCGCGCCGCATCAGGCATCGTTTTCAAATGAGACGGGCCGCAAAGTCAGCGCCGCCTGCGCGGAGGCCATCGTGGACTTGATGAACGGCCAACGTCCGAAGATGGTTTTGAATCCTGAAGTGTTTGACTCGCCCGAACTGCGGGCCAAGCTAAACTGAACTATGAACGGTCAGCTGCATTTTTCAGCGTTGGGCGAAGTGCAATCCGCGCTCACCGGCCAATCCATTTTTCTAGTGGCCGATTCCGTGGCGTACGCCGCCAGTGGCGCGGAGGCGATCCTGCGGCCATTGCTCGCTGATCGAACTGTCACGGTTTTCGATTCGTTTGAGCCCAATCCAAAACTGCCCGAAGTGGAAGCGTGCGCGGCGGCTCTTCGCGAAAGCAATGCCGATACAATTCTCGCCGTGGGCGGCGGCACGGCAATGGATGTAGCGAAGTTGGCCAATTGGCTCGTGACACAAAATGCGGGCAAAGAGGAAATCCTGCGGGGTGTTTGGGAATCGCCTCAAACGCCGTTGCCGCTCATCGCAGTACCGACCACAGCGGGCACGGGCAGTGAGGCGACGCATTTTGCGGTCGTCTACGTGGACGGCCACAAACATTCGGTGGCGCATCCGCTGATGCGGCCTTCGGTGGCGGTGGTGGATGGCGCGCTCACGGCGAGTTCGCCGCCGATGCTCACGGCGCATTCGGGGCTGGATGCGTTGTGCCAAGCGACCGAATCCATTTGGGCGATTGGCGCGGATGAAACGTCGCTGCCATTTGCGCGGGAAGCGCTGGGCTTGGCTTGGGGAAATTTGGAGACAGCCGTAAACGCGCCCACTCCCGCTGCGCGCGATGCGATGGCGCGCGCGGCGCATCTCGCGGGGCAAGCGATTAACCTCACCAAGACGACCGTGCCGCACGCGTTGTCGTACACGATTACTTCCGCGCACGGCTTGCCGCACGGCGCGGCGGTGGCTTTGACGTTGGCGGCGGCGTTGGAGTTTAACAGTGAAGTGAGTGAAACCGATTGCCTCGATGCACGCGGCGCAGTGGCGGTTCGGGAACGGATGACGATGATTTACGAAACGCTGGGCGCGCGTGATGCGCTGGAGGCGGCGGGGCGGTTCAATGCGTTGGTGAAGGCGATTGGGTGTCCGGCGAGTTTGGCGGAAGTGGGCATCACGGAGGACGCGCAAGTGGAACGCATTTGCGCCACGGTGAATGTGGAGCGGTTGGCGAATAATCCGCGGCGGTTGACGCCGGAGGATTTGCGCGGATTGTTGCGTTGAGTTTCTGCCGGCAAGATGCCGGCAGCACTTTTTAGTTTCCGGCGGCGGTGGCGACTTGTTCGTTGAGGAGTTCCCAGCCGCGTTCGAGGAGGTCGTCGCGGGTGATCTCGCCTTTGTCGCATTTTTCCACGAGAACTTTTTGGGCGAGATAATCGGCGTTCACAATGCCGGCGCGGCTTTGGAGCATGCGCCACGATTTTCGGCGCTCGATGTGGAAGAGCACCATTTGGCGGCTCACGGTGTAGTACTTTATTTTACCGTTTACCTCGGCCTTGAAGTACACGCCCCAGTCGGGAACGAAAGCTCGATGGGTTTTGTCAAACACGCGGCGGTAAATGACGTCCTGCTGCGTGATGGCGGTGAGTATGTTGTCCATGTGAATGAACTCGCCGGCTTGCGCCTCGGGGATTTCCTTGAGGTGCATGCGGAAGCGCGCCTCGGTGAGGGCCCAGTGGGCGACGGTGTAGTTGTATTTGTCGCCGGTGGAGGGGAATTTGGCTTCCCACCAATCGCGTTTGATGGAGGGATTGCCCTTGAGCTCGAAGCCTTCCTGCATGGTTTCGCCGGCGCGCGGGTTGTAAATAAATTCCGGCATCCCGCGGCTGTCGCGAATCATGCGGGCTTGGTCGTTGCTCATGTTGTCCGCCACGCCGTGCTCGGGTTGGCAAGTGGTGTAGCACTGGAAAAACGCAGTGCCACGATACTCGAGACCGTCGAGCATCGCCTTGTAAACTTTGGCGGAGTTGGCCATTGAGACTTGCGCGACGTAAGGCGAGCCGTGGCCGGCGGTGAAGGTTTCGGCGACGCTCTTTTTCTCGATGAGCTTGCCTTGGGAGGCGACGCCGAATTGGTTCATATCGTAGCCGCCGAGCATGTTGGAGCTATCAGAGTTTTGACCGCCGGTGTTGGAATACACCTGCGTGTCGAGCATCAGAATCATCACGTTGGGTTTGTTTTGCAAAACCACTTTGGAAACATTTTGAAAACCGATGTCGCCCATCGCGCCGTCGCCGCCGATGGCCCATACCTTGGGCAGCTCGCGCATTTCCTGATCGGTCATCTGCGTGTCATCGAGGTGGGTGAGTTCGAAATATTCGCTCTGGCTGCTCACGCCATCCTCGCGCTCGAGCAGCGCGGTGGCCAAACGCTCGGGCGCCACTGAACGCCGCGCGTGGTTGAGCATCGCCGATTCGCCAAACAGCCAGCTAATGGTGGTGCCATCCTGGAACAGCGAATTCATCCACGGATACGGATGCGGATTGCTCGGCGGCGTGGAGCCGTACACCGTGTTGCAGCCGGTGTGCGCGCCCATGAACATCACGCTCATGCCGTTGGCGTGGCGGCCGTCGATGGCTTGGATGTCGCGGTGGTTAAAAGCATCCTGCCGCAGCACAGCGATGAGTGCTTCGATGAGTTCGCTGTCGGTAATCTCGCCGTGTCCTTCGAGGCGGTGATCGGTGTCAGCGTCATTCTCGCCGCCGAGTCCCATCACCACGTGGGCGATGCTGCGCTTGTAAAAATTATATTCCTCCTCGCTACGTTCCTTGAGCGCCGCGAGCTTGGCCGCGCCATTGGATTCCAGTTCGTTGGCCTTCTCGCGCAGGCGCGCGGCTTTCTTGTGATACATCGGCCGCATATACGCCTCGGTGACGGAAGCCACCGCGTGCAGCACACTCTTCTCGCCGCAACCGGCGCACGCGCCATCGCCGCTGACGAGCGCCTCGTAATTGCGGCGCACCATCAAATGATTTCGCAGCGCGGCTTCGCGTGAGGCTTCGGGCGTGTCGTCATTGTACAGCCCGAGGTGTTTCTGACTGGTATCGGGCAGCAACCGGCTGAACACCTGCGCGCTGGTCAGCTCGGCGTTGAGCTCCGGTGTTTCGGTGACCATCCGCAGCGCGTCGTGATCGCCACAAACCTGCACGCACTCGCCGCAGCCTTTGCAGAGGTCGGAAACAAAAATCGAAAAGATGCCGCCATTGCCGGGGCTCTTCTTTTCCACGCTGCGATAAATGGCGGAGACATCATTATACGCCAACGGCAGCTTATCAATGATCGTCATAAACTCCGCCCGCGCGGCTTCGGCGATGGTGGTGAGCTGATCCACTTCCGACCGCAAAATATCCTTGAACGGTTCCTTGCCTTTAGCGGCGACATTCTCGTTCATGCGCGCGCGGCAGCGATCGTCGAGGCCTTTCACTTCATTGAGGAACGCCTTTTGCGCGTCCTTGTCGCCGACATAATTTCGAATGGCGGTGACCAAAATCGTGCTGAGATCCTGCGCGGTATTCGGCAGCGCGGTGTCCGGGCACGCGGTGATGCACTCCATGCATTGGGTGCAATTTTCTGCGATATAAACCGGCGTCTCGCGGCGGGCCACGTATTTGCTTTGCGTGGCGCCGCTGCCCGAGCCCATCACGCCCAAGCTGGCAAAGGCCCCGGCGGGTTGGTGGTAGCCGAGGTCATTGCGGAACTCGGAATCAAATTTCTCCATCGTCTGGAACGGCGCGCGTTCTTGTTCCTCCGGCATTGCGCAGCTGGGGCAACCGCTGGAGTCGCAGCCGGCGGTGCCGGGCATTTCGATGTCGGCGGCCGTGTGCGGGGCGAGCATCGGGTTTCGCATACTCGAAGTGTCGGCGTCATCAATTTCGCCGTGCTTAATTTCCACCACGCGCTCGAAGCCGCCGAGCATCACTTTCATATTCGACTCCACCACGGCCTTGCCAAAGCGGCCGAATTTTTTCTCGTACTGATCGTGCACGATTTGGTGGTACTCCTCCTCGCCGATGTTGTGATCCTTGAGAAAACTGGAGACGCGGAAAAATGCGCCGAGGAATGAGTTGCCCTGCATTCGCAGCTGGAGATCGGCGCGGCTGGTGGCATCGCGGGCAATATCGAAACCGGGCAGAATGAACACGCGGATGTTGTTCTCTTTAATAAACGCGCGATGATGGGCGGGAATGCGTTGCCACGCGGTCTCGGGCGTTTCGCTCGATTCCCATACGAGGCTGCCGCCTTTGTTGATGCCCTCAAGCGGATTGGTGTGCGTGAAGGCTTTGGGATCGCAGCAGAGCACGACGTCCACGTGGTTGAGCTCGCAGTTCACCAGAATGCGCTCAGGCGCGACGGTGAGAAAATAATTGGTGGGCGCGCCTTTTTTCTCCGAGCCGTATTTGGGGTTGGCCATAATGAAGAGCTTGTCTTCGAGTTGGCCGAGATCATCGTAGCTGGGGGTGCGCTCGGAAACAATTTGGCCGAATTTGCCAACAATCTCGCCGAGGTTTTTGCCGGTGGTGATCATTCCCCAACCGCCGATGGAATGGAACCGCACCGCGATAGCGCCGTTGGGCAGCAGCGAGGGAGTGTCCTTGGAAATGACGCTGTACGGATGATTGATGCCGAGGGTGAAATACGATTCACCATCCTCCGCGCCGCGGCCATCTTGGCGTTTGGTTTGGCCGGTGGCGAATTCGTACGCACCCAGCGAATGTTCGGGCCGGAAATCGCGTGAGCCCATTCCGTAGCTGCCACGGAAAATGCGGGGCATTTCGGCATCCGTAAGCGAAGGCAAATCGCCGCCGTGTTTGCCGCTCTCCAAACCCTTGGAAAGGGCGGTGCGAATGTCGCGGCCCAACGGGTTGTCGCCGGCCAACGCTTCGTCGGTGCGTTCGATGACGATTACGTTTTTCTTGCCGCGCAAAGCATTGATCACCGCCGCCTCGGGGAAAGGGCGAATGACGTTGATATGGATGGAGCCGACTTTGGCATTGCGTTGTTCGCGCAAATAATCGCAGGCGCTCTCCACATTTTCAGCGGCGCAGCCGAGCGACACAAACACGGTGTCGGCATCCTCGGTGCGGTATTCCGAAATGAGCCCGTAACGGCGGCCGGTGAGTTGGGCAAACTCCTCGTAGCATTGCTCAAGCATCCCGAGAATGGGCTCGCTGAAATTATCGCGGCGCGCGATGCAGCCGTTCATGTGATGCTCCTGGTTTTGGACGGGGCCGAGCAGCACTGGGTTTTTGAGATCCATCATCTCCGGCACACGACGGCGCGTGGGGCCAAAAAGTTCGCGCTGGGCGGGCGTGGGGCAATCGATAATCTCATCGGGCGCGCCCAGATATTCGCGCAACAAATCCGCTTCCGGCGCGCGATAGGTGCGCTCGGAATGCGTGGTGAGCATTCCGTCTTGGATATTCATTCCGGGGTTCAGCGCCATTTCGTTGCACTTGCGCAGGATGATCGCTTGGTCGGCGGCTTGTTGGGCGTCGCGGCCCATCAGCATCGTCCAGCCGGTATCCATCGCGGCATAAAAATCATCGTGCCCGCAGTGGACATTGAGCGCGTGCTTGGTGAGCGCGCGCGCGCCGACTTCCACCACCATTGTGGAGAGCTTGCCGGGCGCGTGGTAATACTGCTCCATCGCGTACACGATGCCCTG
>DQLO01000117.1 GCA_015660155.1 Verrucomicrobiota bacterium | reverse complement strand
GTGTGGCGACCGGACATCATCGAATGGAAATGAGCAAAATCAATATTCATCTGGCCATCGGTTCGCAGCAACCGGCCCATTCCCAAGAGCGCCTCGAGAATCAAATTATTGGCCGCCTCAAAACATTCGGGGACCGAAGCTCCGCCCGGCTGCCGATCCATCACGGCTTGGTTGGGCATGCACACCACGGTGTCGGCTGTGCCCCGCAGCCGTTGGAGGGCCTCGCGCGACTGGGCGTCAAGCCCTTCCAAATCAAACGGCTCGATGGCCAGTGCCACCACCAGCGCGCCGGCATCGGCGGCAATCTCCGCCACCACGGGCGCGCCGCCGCCGCCCAGTCCGCCGGCCAAACCGGTGACGAGTAAAACCAAATCGGTGTCCGCCAGTTTTTCCGATAATGTATCTTTCGCCGCGCGCATGCACGCCGCTCCCGCGCCGGCATCGCCACTGCAACCCCAGCCGCGCCGGGCGCTTTCGCCGAGCTGCAGTTTCGCGGCAAGTTGGCAGTGCTGGAGTTTTTCGCTGTCCGTATCCACCGCGAGAAAACGCGCGGCGGGAAAGCCCAGCGCGGCAAGGCTATCCACCACCCGCCCGCCCGCGCCACCGAGGCCCACGACTTTCACATTCACTCCGGGGGTCTGTGGTTGTTTTGACATTTTATGCTCCCACCAGTTTGCCGGCCAGCCAATCGAACACGCCCGTGCGCGATTGACGCTGGGCGGCGCGTTGTTGCACGCCCAGCTTTACGAGCCCCAGCGCGGTGCTGCACTCGGGTTCATCCAAAATACTGCTCGGCCCGCTGCCCGCCTTGGCCCGGGCGGTTTGCACGGACATTTGAAACACCTGCGTAGCCAGCCGTTCCAGCTCCGGCACGCGCGCGCCGCCACCGGTGAGCACCACCCCCGCACGCAAATGCGCCAGCAGCCCGGCGCGCGCAAGGTCATCGCGAATGAGCATCAGCAATTCCTCCAGTCGCGCGTTCATTACCTGATGCAAATGACTGATGCTTACAGTCCGATTATCGAGACCCACGTCGCTGGTAAGATTCACCGTGCGCCCGTGCGCGGTGGGGTCGGGCAAGGCCGCGCCGTGGTCGACCTTGAGCTTTTCCGCGCGCGCGTTGGAAAGCTTCAGCCCCACGGAAATGTCATTCGAAACGTGCTCGCCCCCCACGGCAATCACGCGGCTGTGGCGCAACGAGCGGTTATGATAAACCACATAATCCGTTGTGCCCGCGCCAAGATCGATGAGCAGCGCGCCCAGCTCGCATTGCTCGGGCGATAGCGCGGCACAGGCGGCAGCGCGGCCGGCGAAGGCGAGAGCCTCCACCTCCAGCCCTAACCCCTTGACCGCACATACGGAATTTTGCAGGCGCGTAATTTGGCCGCTCACCACGTGGGCATCCACCTCCAGCCGCGAGGCAAACCGGCCCAGTGGATTCTCCACGCCGCCCTGTCCATCCACACGATAACCCTGCCGCAACGCGTCCAGCACCTCGCGTCCAACGGTCAATTTTGGATGCGCCTTGCGTTCCACTGCCTTAAGGTCTTCCTCGTCGATTGCGCGATCTACCGAGGCGATCGGATGCACTCCGTGATAATTATTGCCCTCGATGTGGCTACCGGTGGCCGATAAATAAACGCTGCGCAATTCCACATCCGCGCTTTCCTCAGCAGCAGCCAGCGCGGCGCGAATGGCTTCCTCGGCGAGATCGGCATTCACAATCTCGCCTTTGCGTACCGCGCCCCGGGTGGGCTCCGTGCCAACGCCGAGGAATTCCAGCGCGCCATCGGCATCGGCTTCGCCAACCACGGCGCACACTTTGGCGGTGCCAATTTCCAAGCCCACAATTATTTCTGATTTATCAAACATGGTTTCAGCCGCCCGCGGGACGGGCAGGCGCTTGCACCCAGCGCACGGGGAGATTGTTTTTAATGGATAAATCCACGGTGGCCACGGCGCGATGATGTTGCCGGCCGAGGTCATAAATTTGCCGCCAGCGCTGGAGTTGCGCGTCTAAGCCATTGAGGCCAAGCGTGACGCGCGCGCCTTGCCAGGTGACGACGCCCAGCGTTCGGCTGTCGGACACATCAATCTGCCGCAAGTGCGCGAGGCCGGCCATGGGCGAAAGATCGTAACGGCTAACGAGTTGCAACGCCGAACGCAGCGCGGGCGAATCCACAGTGCGCCCGGGCAACAATTTGGCGGGCGGAATGCCTACGATGAGCGGTAGCCATTTGGGTTGTTTCTTTTGCGCGGTGAGGCCGGGGGCGATGGGCGGAATCACCACGCCGCGCGCGTCGAGCCAGTAAACTTGCCGCGCGAGTTTTCCATCGGCCTGTTGGCGATAGCCCACCACCTGTGCAATCGGGCGGCGCTCGACGATGCGCAGGCGCAGCGTGTCGGGCAACACGCGTTCCACGGCGGCGGTTTCGATAAGCGGCGTCAGCTCGAGGTCGCGCTTCACGCGCAGCAGATCAACCTGAAATAAATTTTCACCGGTGCGCACTCCCGCCATCTTTTGCAAGTGAGCCGGCTGGATGATGCCCTGCACGCGCACGTCGATTTTTTTGACGGTGAAAATTTCATTCTCGTAAAAGCCCACGCGCATCACCCACGCGCCACCGTACCACACGCCGAGGAACAACGCCGCCACCCCAAGCAAGCTGCCGGCCCAGCGGGCGATCACTTTCACGCGCTGGCGGCGGGCCTTGCCCACGGGCAGATCCACTTCCAGCAGCCGATACCGGCCCTGGCGGCGATTGCGTTTTTTACCCCACATGATTTTTTACAGCCAAACCCACCATCCGCCCGCACAACGCGGGAAAATCAATACCCGCAGCGGCGGCGGCCTTGGGCAGGAGGCTCGTCTCAGTGAGCCCGGGCAGGGTGTTGACCTCGAGCACGAAGGGATTGAGCGCCTCATCGAGCATGAGATCCACCCGGCCAAATTCCGATGCGCCAACAACCGTGAACGATTTCAGGCTGATTTCAGTAATGCGCTCGGCAGTGTCCGCCGGCAAATCCGCCGGGCAAAAATATTCCGTGGCACCGACGGTGTATTTGTTGTGGTAATCGTACGGGCCGTCCTTTGGGCGTACCTCAACGATAGGCAGCGCGGCGTCATCGAGAATGCCCACGGTGATTTCCCGGCCGCGAATCAGTTCTTCGCACAAAACCGGCCCGCCATAATCGCCCGCGATGGCCAAGGCCTCGCTCCATTGTTCCGGCGCTTCCACGATTTGCAGGCCCACGCTGGAGCCTTGGCACGGCGGCTTGAGCACCCAGCCTTCGCCCAAATCTGCGGGCGGCGGCGCGGCAGTGTTCGCCAGCATCGTCCAGCGCGGGGTGGGGATTTCGTTTTGCTCGAACACTTGTTTCGTCAATTCCTTGTCAAACGCCACACGGCTGCCTTCCGGGCCGGTGCCGGTGTACGGCACGCCCAAATTTTCCAGACGGGTTTGCACCTGACCGTCCTCGCCGTATTCGCCGTGTAATGCCAAAAATACCACCTCTGTGTCGGGGGGAAGTTTCCAGTTTTTATCCATCGGGTCTACTTCCCTCACGCAATGGCCCGACGCGCGCAATGCCCTTTGCACGGCCACGCCCGAGCGCAATGAAATCTCCCGTTCCGCGCCCGGCCCTCCGGCCATGACGGTGATGTGGAACTGATTTGCCAAACCTCCTTGCTCTGAGTATACAAAAAAACAGTTTATTAACAATCCAAAAGACGCCGACGCGCGAATTATTCGCCGACGATTTGCACTTCAGTCTGCATCTCGATTCCCGTTTTTTTGAGCACTTGCGCGCGCACTTGCTCAATAAGCGCAATAACGTCGCTAGCAATTGCGCCACCGTCGTTGATGATGAAATTGCCGTGCACATCCGACACACTCGCGCCGCCCACGCGAAGCCCTTTCAGCCTGCACTCATCCACAAGCTGACCAGCCGGTTTTTCAGTGGGGTTTTTGAACATGCACCCCGCGCTGCGATTGTGCGGCTGGGAGGACGTGCGGCGCATACGAAAATCTTCCATCCGTGCGCGCACTGTTTCAGCCTCGGCAGGCTCACCGCGCAGCACTGCGCCAAGGGCGATGGTGTTGCGCAACACGGGACAACTCCGATACACCGCCGCCATCTCCGCCGCCGGGCGTTCCTCCACCTTCCCATCGCGGCCCATAAAACGCACGCGCTCCACCGCCTCGAAAGTCATCGCGCCCATCGCGCCGGCATTCATCCGCAGCGCGCCGCCCACACAGCCGGGAATGCCCTCGAGAAATTCCAAGCCCGCCAAGCCCGCATCGCGCGCCGCATTGGCCACGTGTTTAAGGCGAGCGCCCGCGCCGCAATGGAGTTCCACGCCGCGCACTTCAATGCGCGAAAAAAATTCGTTTTGCAAACTCACCACCACGCCGCGAATGCCGCCATCACGAATCAGCAAATTCGAGCCGCGCCCCAGCACAAACACCGGCAAATCATTTGCCGCGCAATGACGCAACGCCAGCGCGAGATCCGCCTCGCTTGCGGGTTCAATAAAAATTTCCGCCGGACCGCCCACGCCGAGTGTGGTGCGCTTGGCCAGCGGCTCGTTTTCCACCACCCGCGAGGCTTCACTCAGTTGGGTTCGCAACGCTTCGAAATTAGTTTGGCCGTTCATCATTTCAAATCCGCCGCCAATTCGTGCGCCACGCGGGTGATGTCGCCCGCGCCAATGAACACCACCACATCGCCCGGCTGCAACGCCGCCCGCATCTTTTCGCGCAGCACCTCCAGCGAGGCCGCGTAGCTCGCCGGTTGCCCTTGTTTGCTGATGGCCGCCGCCAGTCGCTGGCCGTTCACGTCGGCAATGGGTGTCTCGCTGGCGGCGTACACTTCCGTGACCCACAACAAATCCGCGTCGCCAAAGCTCTCTGCAAATTCGCTGAGCAAATGTTGCGTGCGCGAATAACGGTGCGGCTGAAACGCCACCACCAATCGCCCGCCGCATTGTTCCTTGATGGCCCGAAGCGTGGCGGTGATTTCCCGCGGATGATGCCCGTAATCATCAAAAATGCGAAAGCGCTCATCGCGAAAAATTTCCTGTTGCCGCCGTTCCACGCCGCGAAAGCCAGCCACCGCATTGGCAATTTCCTCCGAAGAAAATCCGTTGTGATGCAAAAATGCGATTGTCGCCACCGCGTTGGAAACGTTTTTCTCGCCAAACAAACGGATTGTAAATTCGCCCAACCGCGCCTCGCCCCGCCACACGATGAAGCTGTGATCCGCCTGAATCTCGGCGCGATAATCTGCCGTGGAATGGAAGCCAAAGGTCACGGCCTCCGGCTGTCCACTATACAACTCCACCAACCGCGAATCGTCCGCGCAATAAAACAAGGTGCCACTCGTCTGCGCCGCGAACGTGCTGAACTCATCGCAGACCGCTTCGAAGTTGGAATAAAAATCAAGATGCTCCTCGTCGATATTCAACACGATGGATTGGCGCGGATGAAACTCGCGCAGCGTGCCGTCGCTCTCATCGGCTTCCACCACAAAAAAAGGATCGTCCGCGCCATCCGCACTGAATCGCGCGTGGCAGCCCAGTTGCGGTGCCAACGCGCCCACCGCGTAGCCCGGTTTCGCGCCGAGCGATTCCAGCGTGTACGCAAGGAGCGCGGTGGTGGTGGATTTGCCGTGCATCCCCGCGATGCAAACGCCGCGCCGCCGATGCGCCAACGCCGCGAGCAAAACCGCGCGGCGCGCCACGGGAAGGCTCTGCTGCTCGGCGGCGGCCAGCTCCGGGTTGTCCGTGCGAATGGCTGAGCTGTAAACCACGAGGCCGGGCCGGACGTTGATGAGTTGTTCCGGCGCGTGGCCGATGAAAATTTCCGCGCCGCGTTCGCGCAACTGACGCACCTCGACATTTTCTTGAAGGTCCGAACCGTGCACCGCAAAGCCCGCGTCCAGCAATAAATGCGCCAGCCCGCTCATCCCGCAGCCACCGATGCCCACGAGATACACCGGCGCGCCCGGCGTCGCCTCCGTCAGCCATTGGGCCATCTCCTCGCGGTTCAGTCGTTTCATACGGCGGATGGTTTAGAGGCTGCGACGCGGTTTGTCCACGGCACGTTATCCCAAGCGCGCAAGAATGCGCCCGGCAATGCACCGCGCCGCCTCGGGCGCATCGAGCGCGCCCATCGCTTCAGACATTTTTTTGAGGCGCGACTCGTCATTCATCAACTCACGAACGACTTTAGCCAAACCTTCGGGAGTGGTTTCGCTCTGCTCCAAAACAATTGCCCCTCCGCCCTGCCCCGCCACGCGGGCATTGGCGCGCTGATGATCGTCGGCGGCATTGGGCAGCGGAATCAAAATCGCCGGCACCCGCGCCGCCGCCAGCTCCGCCAGGAATGACGCCCCCGCGCGACTAATCACCACCGAGGCCCGGGCTAGTGTTGAGGGCATTTCCTCAACAAACGCATGCACTTCGGCTTGAGGCGAGTGTTTGGCGCAGGCGGCTTTGACCGCGTCAAAATCATCCGCGCCGCAAATATGGACGATCGGGGCTTCGGTTAATTTGACTTCAGTCGCCAATCGATTGATGACGTGCGCGCCTTGGCTGCCACCGGTGATGAGTAGCAACGGCTTATCGCTTAAGGATGGTTTACGAAACGCCTCGCGCACGGGCGTGCCGGTGACGAGAGCGCGGCCCCGAAAATGTTTGGTCGCCGCCTCGAAGCCGACGAAAATTTCATCCGCACTCCGCGCCAGTAAACGATTGGCGCGGCCGGGAATGGCGTTGGACTCGTGCAAAAACGTGACTGCGCCGCGGCGACGCCCGCACCAAATAGGCGCGGCGGAAGTGAACCCGCCCATCGCGAGCACTGCTTGGGGCGGATCACTTTCAAAATGTCGCCGCACGGTTTTCATCGCGGCTCGCAAGCCAAGCAGAAAACGAATGGGATGCCGCGCGCTGAATCCCACGGCGGGAACGCGCCAATGTGGAATGTCCGGCACAGTGGCGACGGCTTGCTGATCCACGGGTTTTTCGGAAATCACCAGCGTCACGCGCGCGCCGGATTGTTGCAGCTCGCGCGCCACCGCCACGCCGGGGAAAAAATGGCCGCCGGTTCCGCCACACGCAATGGCCACGTGGGGTGCCATCAGGGAGCGTCCGGCAAGAGTTCCTGTGGTTCGTGAACCGGCTCGCGGTTCTTGGTTTTTTCCGGCGGCGATTCGCCCGCGCGGCTGGCAATGCTGAGCAGCACCCCCACGCTGCCGAGCATCATCACCAAGCTTGAGCCGCCGTAGCTGATGAACGGCAACGGCAAGCCTTTGTTCGGCAGCGCACTGGTCACCACGCCGATGTTGATGAACGCCTGCAAGCCAATTAGAAACGTGATGCCCGTGCCGAGAATCATTCCAAACCGATCGCGCGAATTCCACGCGATGTATAATCCACAAATGACAATTGCCGCAAACGCCAGCACCACCAGCAAACTCGCCACCACGCCCAGCTCTTCGCCGATGACGGAGAAAATAAAATCCGTGTGATGCTCCGGCACAAAGCCAAGTTTTTGCCGACCATTGCCCAGTCCCAAACCGGTGGTGCCGCCGGACCCCAGCGCGAGCATGGCCTGATACGCCTGAAACCCCGTGTCCTCCCGATGTTGTTCGGGATGCAGGAAAGCCGTGATGCGCTTCATGCGCAGCGGATCATTCATGATGGCCACTGTGATCGCCGCCGCGCCCGCGCCCATCGGCGGGATGAGATATTTCCAGTGCGTGCCGGCCACAAACAACAGAATGCAGCACACCGTAGCCAGCAACATGGTGGTGCCAAAATCCGGTCCCAGAAAAATCAACCCCAGCGTGAGGGTAATAAACACGCCGGGCAAAAGCAGCCCGTGACGGAACTCGCGCATTTTTTTCACATGCAAATCCGCCCATGCCGCGATGGCAATGAGCATCGTGATCTTGGCCAACTCCGAGGGTTGAAAATTCATCGGCCCCAAGTCAAACCACCGCCGCGCGCCATTGAGCTTGATGCCGATGCCGGGAATCAAAACCAGCACCAGCAACACCAGCGTGCCGATGAAGAGCGGCAGCGCGAGGCGTTGCAAAATGCGATAGTCAATGGAAGTGGCGGCAAAGCAAACGCCCAGCCCCAGCCCGCCCCACACGAGCTGCATCATAAGATAACGCGCGCCGCCGGTGGCCATGCCGGCACTGTAGAGCATCACCATGCCCAGCGCCAAAAGGCCGGCCACGCAAAAAGCCAAAATGGTGGTGGCGTACCGCATCGCGGCTTGGAGCCACCCTTACTCCGCGGGCGGAGGCGGCACCACGCTGCTGCTCGATGGCCCCACCGCGATGGGCGGTGCCGGCACGCTAATCGGCAGTCCGGTGGTCGGCGATAATGCCGGGGCCGCCGTGGGAATGGGCGCGGGCGGTGCGGAGGTTCTCATTGGCACGGTGAGTTTCTGGCCAATCTTGAGAAAGTCCGAGGTCAATCCGTTGACTGATTTTATGTTGGCAACCTTGGTGCGAAACTTGAGCGCGATGTGGCCAAGCGTGTCGCCGCTTTTCACGGTGTACACATTGGCCGCATCGGGCGTGGGCAGCGCAACCACCGGCGCGGACGTCGCGGCGGGAATGATGAGCTTCTGCCCGATCCGCAATCGCGTGGAAACAATATTCGGGTTGGCCTTGGCCACCGCGTTCATTCCCACGCCGTACTTGCGGCCGATGGAATAAAACGAGTCGCCCTTGGCCACCACGTGTTCCATCGTGCCGGTGACGGGTGGTGGCGGAATGGTTGGGGGAATCGTCGGCGGCACGGTTGTCGATTCGAAACCGCCGCCAGTTGCGATTGGCGGGTTGTGAATGATCGGCGGTGGATTGAATCCGCTACTGCTGCCACTGCCGATGGGCGGCGTGGGAACGGGGTCGGGCAGAGGCTCGGATTTTATCGTGGGGGCCGGGCCGGCGATTTCGGCCATTTGCTCGGCGGTGGATTTGATGCCTTCGGCGGCTTCGTCCTTTTGTTTGCACGCGTTGAACAGAATGCCGGTGAACAGCGCCACGTGCAGCAGCACTACGACGATGACCGCCATTCGCATATTGGATCGGCCGCGGCTTGCACCTTCAAAGTTTAATCCCGGCGGAATGATTGGATTGGTTTCCTTCATAATAACTCTCTCCTTTTTTATTAGTGGAAACCCGGATTCGGGTCTGCACCTCCTTTGTCTCCCACGCCCGCAGGCGAGGCATTAGTTAACATCAAGGAGGATGGCCCGCCAAACCCATTGTGAAAAACTTGTCGACAGCGTGTGAATAGTCACACGCCATTCAGGTTTCTTCCCGGAGCGGTTGCGGCGTTCAAACGCCGGTTCGGGTGTCCGCGCCAAGCTCCGCCAACAATTGGCAAAACGCGCGGCCCCGATGTTCATAGCTGTCAAACATATCAAAACTGGCACAAGCCGGTGACAGCAAAACCACATCTCCGGGAACAGCTTTCCTCCTTGCTTCTGCCAATCCTTCTACCAAATTTGCCACCAATTCGCAAGGGGAAAATAGCGCCCAAGCGGCACGAATTTGCTCCCGCGCCTCGCCAATTAGAAACGCACCCTTCACACGCTTGGCAATCTCCGGCCCGGCGGCGTGAAAATCCAGCCCCTTGTCCTGCCCGCCGGCAATGAGCCAGATATTTTTGGGCGAATCGCCCGCCGGCATTGCACGCAACGCGCTGCATAAGGCGTGCACATTGGTGGCTTTGGAATCGTTCACAAAACGCACGCCCTCAATTTCGGTGACGAACTCGCAACGGTGCGGTCCGGCGCGGCTGGCGCTGAGCGCGGCTTTCATTTCGGCCACGGAAATTTTCAGGCAACGCCCCACCGCGAGCGTGGCCAAAAGATTCTCGGCATTGTGCAAGCCATCAAGCGGGCATTCGTCAAGGTCTAGCAACGGGCCGGCCCAGTCGGGCAAACGGCTCACGAGCAAGCTACGATCCAAGTATAAATCGGCTTCGGCATCGGTGGCACTGAAAGTGATCAGTTTGGAAGACGGAACGAGATTGAGTTTTTCCAATTCACGCAAAGCCTCGAGCTGCACGATGGCGTGGTCGAAGGGCTTTTGGTTTTCAAACAAGCGCGCCTTCGCGCGGATGTAATTTTCCATCGAACCGTGCCGGTCGAGATGGTCTGGCGCGAGGTTGAGCAACACGCCGATGGCGGGACGAAAGTCAGCGATGGTTTCAAGTTGGAACGAACTGACCTCAAGTGTCACCGCATCAAGCGCGCGCGACTGTGCAGTCACGGCGCAAAGCGGCGTGCCGATGTTGCCGGCGGCCACGGTGCGGCGTTGCGCTTGGCCGAGCAGTGAGGCAATCAATTCGGTGGTGGTGGTTTTGCCATTGGTGCCGGTGATGGCGATGGCGGGGCATTCGGTGAATTGCCAACCCAACTCCAACTCACCCCAAACCGGCACACCCCGCGCGCGGAGATTGGCGACCAATGGCAAATCCAAACGCACGCCGGGGCTGACGACGGCGAGATCGAAGGCATCAGGAATCTCACTCGCGCCCAGCTGGCAAGTTGCGCCTTTGGCGGTGAGGGCATTGGCGGTTTGTTGAAGCGCTGGCGAATCGGCGGTGTCTACGGCGGTGACGGCTGCCCCGTGTTGCAGCAGCAATTCCGCCGCCGCCACGCCACTGCGGCCGAGGCCGATGACGCAAACTTTTTGTGCCGACCAATCCATCGGTCAGCGCAGTTTTAGCGTGGCCAGCGCGAGCACGGCGAAGAGGATTCCAAGGATATAAAACCGCACGACCACCTGATTTTCATGCCAGCCTTTTTCCTGAAAATGATGGTGCAGCGGAGCTTTCAAAAAAATACGCCGGCCTTCGCCCGTGCGAATCCGTGTCCACTTAAACCAGCCGCGCTGGAGGATGACCGACACCGCCTCAAGCACAAAAATGCCGCCGGCGATGACCAGCACAAAGGGTTGATGAATCAGCACGGCAATGATGCCGAGCGAGCCGCCGAGCGCCAGTGAGCCGGTGTCGCCCATGAACACGCGCGCGGGGAAGCAGTTGAACCACAAAAACCCAAGGCACGCGCCCATCATGCCCGCGCACACCACCGAAAGTTCGCCCGCGCCGGACACTGCGGGCACGTACAACTCGCGCGCCAATTCCGCGTGGCCCGCGATGTAAGTGAACACATAAAAAACCATCGACACAATCAGCACACTACCAATCGCAAGCCCATCGAGGCCATCGGTAAAGTTCACCGCGTTGGAGCTGCCCATAATCGCGCACACGGTGATGACCACCCCCAGTACCGCCGCCCACGAAAAAACCATCGTGGCCGATGGCCCGGAGAGAATGGGATCCTTCAGGAACGGCACCATCACGTCGGTGATGAGTTGGCGCGTTTCCGCCAACCGCCACAGATACACGGCGATGGTTGCGCTGAGAATAAACTGAACAATGAGCTTCACTTTTTCCGTGAGGCCCTCGCTGTTTTGGCGCGTGATTTTTGAGTAGTCGTCGTAAAAACCCAACAGACACAGCACCAACATTGAAAGCAAAGTAAGCGTCACCAGCGGATTCCACTGCGCCCACAACAGCGCCGAGAGATCAATGACGCCCACAATGAGCAGTCCGCCCATCGTGGGCACGCCGCGTTTGGAAACGCCGTCGGTCATCTTGCCGTCCTCGCGCGCGCGGTCTTCGTATTCCTGCCGCACGCCGATCCGTTGCAGCCAGCGGATGACCATCGGCCCGAGCAGCCAGCACAGCACCAGCGCCGTCACCGCCGCGCCCGCGCCGCGAAAGGTGATGTACTGAAACACGCGCAGCGGCGAGAGCCAGTCGCCCCATTGAGCGTGGCCGTTTACCACCAGCCATTCCGGTAATTGGCTTAAATAATAAAACATCCTCCCTTAAATTAAATCTTCCAATTGCTCCAATCGCGCCGCGCGCGACGCTTTCAACAACACCACATCATCCGCCTGCAACCATTCGCGCAAAACACAAGCCGCCGCTTCGGCGTCCGGCACGGCTTTAACTTTTGTCAAACCCGCTTCTTGCGCGGCGCCAACCGTGATCGCTGCACTCGCGCCAACTGCAATTAAACCACCCAAAACTTTTGCCGCGTGTTCGCCCGCCTCGCGATGGGCCAGTTCGGCGTGATCGCCCAACTCGGCCATTTCGCCCAGCACGGCGTAGCGTTTTCCTTTCACCGGCAAACTCGCCAGCGTTTCCAATGCGGCCTTCACGGAATCGGCGTTGGCGTTGTAGGCGTCGTTCAACCAGCGCACGCCGTTTTTTTCACTCAACTGCAAACGCATTGCCGACGCGGGGCATTCAGCCAAACCGCGCGCGATGGCTTCGCGATCGAGCCTCAACTCCGCCGCCGCCGCTATGGCCAGCGTGGCGTTGGCAGCTTGGTGGCGGCCGAGCAACGGCGTGGTGTACTCACCGCTCAATTCAGCGGAGGGTGCGCGCACTTCAAATGTTGTGCCGGTTTCGGACACGTTTACTGCGCTCACTCGCCACTCGTTGGCTTCGCCGAAACCCACGGTGGTCACCGGTGCGTTGCTGCGTTGGGCTATTGATTGACTCCAATCGTCGTCGCCATACAGAAAAAGTTTTCCACCGGCGGGCAACAATTCGCCGAGCACGCCCTCTTCGCGCGCGACGCCTTCGAGATTGCCAAAAAATTCCAAGTGCTCGCGGCTAATTCCGGTGAGCAATCCAAATTGCGGCGCAGCCATTTTTACAAGCGGCGCCAGCTCGCCAGGATGGTTGGTGCCCAGCTCTAAAACCACGGCGCGATGGTGCGGCTCGATGGACAACAGCGTGGCGGGCACGCCAATGTCATTATTGAAACTAGCTTCACTGTGAAGCGTTTCCATTTGAGCCCGCAAGATTGCGGCGAGCATTTCTTTGGTGGAGGTTTTGCCGTTGGAACCTGCGATGCCGAAAACCGTGGCCTCCATTTCCGCGCGATGAGCAGTGGCCAATTGGCCGAATGCGCGGCGAGTGTTGGGCACAACCAATGATGGCCCATCGCACGGGGCATCCACGATTACTGCCACAGCGCCAGCCGCGATGGCAGCGGCGGCGAATTGGTTGCCATCGAAATTTTCACCGCGCAAGGCCACGAACAAATCGCCGCGCTGGAGCTTGCGGGTGTCCGTGCACACACGCTGGAAATTAATGTGTGGATCGATACCGTGCGGCTGTCCGTCGCAGGCTTTGATTGCAAATTGGAGTGGGCGCGGTTGCATCAGTGGCCTTCGTGTAATGCGGCGAGCACGGCGCGCGCTTGTTCGCGGTCGTCGAAGGGCATCACGACGTCCTCGATTTCCTGATAAGTTTCGTGGCCTTTGCCGGCGATGAGGACGGTGTCACCCGCTTTGGCTTCGCGCAGAATTTCGTCGATGGCGCGCGCGCGATCCAACTCGATGCGGCCCATTCCCGGGCAGCCTTCGGCGACTTGTTCGGCAATGAGATGCGGGTTTTCATGTCGCGGGTTGTCGGTGGTGATGAGGATGTCATCCGCCAAATCGGCTGCGGCTTCGCCCATTTTGCGGCGCTTGCCGGTGTCGCGGTTTCCACCACAGCCGAAGAGAACGCGTAAACGGCCCGGCGTAATTTCGCGCAGCGTGCCGAGCACTTGCCGCAGCGCGTCATCGGTGTGAGCGTAATCCACATAAACCGCAAAGGGCTGGCCTTCGCGTAAGGGCTCAAGCCGACCGGGCACCGGCGGCATTGCCGCGAGTAGCGGAACGCAGTCAGCCAACTCCAAGCCGACGGCGCGGACGATGCCCAGCGCGGCGGCGGCATTGGAAACATTGTGGCGTCCGATGAGGGGCATCGTAAAATTGACGCCGGCCAGGGTGAATTCGGTTTGTTGCTGGCCCAATTGGAGTTGGGTGATTTGCAAATCGGAAACCGCTTCACCAAAAGTGGTGGCGGCAAATTCGTCGGCGAGGCGTTCACCGAAGGGGTTGTCGGCATTGATGAGGCGTTGCGCGTCGGCGGGTTGTTGGGTGAAAAGCGTTCGCTTGGCAGCGAAGTATTTCTCCATGTCGCCATGGTAGTCGAGATGGTCCTGAGTGAGGTTGGTGAAGGCGGTAGTTTGAAATTCAAGCCCCGCCACGCGGTGCTGCGCGAGTGCGTGGGAACTGATTTCCATCACGCAGAATTTGCATCCGGCGCGGATCATTCCCGCGAAGTACGCGTGCAGCTCGAGCGACTCCGGCGTGGTTCGGGCGGCGGGGATAACGCGGTCGCCAAGATCGTACTCCACCGTGCCGATGAGGCCGCAGCGACGGCCCGCGCCGCGCAGCAGTTCGCGCACGATGAAGGCAACGGTGGTTTTGCCGTTGGTGCCGGTGATGCCGATGAGATGGAGTTTTTCTGCCGGTTCACCGTGAAATCGCGCGGCCAGTTGGGCCATCGCCGCGCGCGGATTCTCGACACGGACGATTGCGGTTTCACCGGGCAACTCGACGGGGCGTGCGGTGATGATCAGTGATGCGCCCAGTTCAATCGCCGTGGCGGCAAAGTCGTGGCCGTCCACGCGCGTGCCGGGCAATGCGATGAAGGCGGTGCCGGGAGTAACCTGGCGGGAATCATGAGCGAGGCCGGTGACGGTCGAATCGAGCTGGCCGCGCACGAGTTCGTGCGGCAATCCGTGGAGCAACTCAGCGCCGTTCATCACTCACGCGGTTGGGGGTCGTTGCCGGAAGTATGGAGCCCTGTTGCACGAGATCCGGTTTCAAGCCGAGATATCCGGCGGTGCGCTCGGCGATGGCCTTGAAGACCGGCGCGGCGGTGAGTCCGCCGTAGTAGTCGCCCTTCGGTTCGTCAATCGAAACGAGGATGCATAACGCCGGCGCGTCGGCGGGGAAAAACCCCACGAAGGAAGCGTAGTATTTGCCGGGGAGATAACCGCCGCGTCCGGCTTTTTGCGCCGTGCCGGTTTTGCCGGCGACGGTGTAGTATTGGAGCGCGGCGCGCTTGGCGGTGCCACCGGGTTGGGGCACGGTCTTGAGTGCCTCGGTGATGGCGCGCGCGGCCTCGGGCGAAACCACCTGTCGCACGGGCTCGGGATGATACTGCACCACCACCCGCCCGCGGTCATCTTCGAGATGATTCATCACCATCGGCCGCATCAACTTTCCGCCATTGGCGATCGCGCTCATCATCATCGCCATTTGCAACGGCGTGGCGGAGACCTCGTGGCCCATCGGCACGCGGGTGATGGAAAGTTTGTTCCATTTTTTTAATGGATGCACCGTGCCCCGCACTTCACCGGGCAAACTAATTCGCGTGCGGGCACCGAAACCAAACCGCTGCATATAGGCGTGCAACCGCGGCGCGCCGAGCCGCAGCCCCACCTTGGCCGCGCCGATGTTGGAGGACTTGGTGATGATGGCTTTGACCGTGAGACTGCCGTACGCGTGGTGGTCGCGCAACACGCGGCCGCCGTATCGGAAGGATCCATTTTCGCAATGAAACGTGGAGGCAAGGCTGACGATTCGTTCATTGAGCGCGGCCGCGACGGGGACGATTTTAAAAGTTGAGCCAGGTTCGGCGGTGTCGGTCACTGCGCGATTGCGGCGGGTTTCCGGCTTGGCGATGCCGGGGGCGTTGGGGTCGAAGTCCGGAAGGTTGGCCATCGCCACGATGGCGCCGGTCTTGGGGCGCACAACGATGGCAGTGATGCCCAGCGGCTGGTGCTTGGCCATCGCCTTGGCGAGCTCGGCCTCGACGATGTGTTGCACGCCGGAATCGATGGTGAGCACCACGTGCAGCCCGTTGCGCGGGGCGACATCCTGTTGGCGCAGCGCGACAACTTCCCGCTTGCGGGAATCGGTTTCGGTGACGCGCCAACCGCGGGAGCCCACGAGTTTGCTATCGAGCACGCGCTCGATGCCTTCCTTGCCGCGATGGTCGACGCCGCCGACGAAACCGAGCACGTGCGCGGCGTGATGATTGCCGGGGTAAACGCGCAGCTGATCTTCCTTGCGATCGGCGAAAACCGATTGCCGCCGGAGACTCCGAAACGCAAGACGTTGTTTTCGGGTAAACTTGGTTTCATCCAGCCCCAACTCCATATCGCGCAACGCGCCTTGCGCCTGTTCCCAAACTTCGCGCGGCACTTTGCGCTTGAGGACGACGTAGCGATTGGTGCGGAGGATGCCCTGTTCGTTAAGCATCATTTGCGGCTTGAGTCGCTGACTCAAAGCCTGTTCATCTAAATCCAAAATCGGCGCCAGCGCGTGTGCCACGTGAGGATGCCAATTGCCAATCAGCGCGGGATCGGCGCACACGGTTTTCACAAACAAACTGGTGGCGAGGAGGTTGCCGCGGATGTCGCGGATGTCGCCGCGGCGGGGTTCGCGGATGAGGGTGCGGATGGTGTTATCGCGCGCGGACGATTGCAGCTCGTCGTGCCGCAGCACTTGGAGGTCGATAAGGCGATAGCCGAGCGCGCCGAACGAGAGCAGCATCACTGCGGCAAAAAAGACAAGCCAGCGCCTTGTGGCTTTGCGATTCTGTTTGGTGCTTTTTTCCTCCATGCACACTCCTCGGCTGTAGGAAGGGCCTAGCGACTGGCCGTGCGTAGCGGCCTCGTTGGGTCAGCCTTGCCTTTGGCCTCAACCAGCACCACGATCTGTTCCGGCCGTGGCACTTCGAGATCCAGCCCGAGTTGGAGCAAGCGCGCGTCCAATTCCTGCGGG
>DQLO01000099.1 GCA_015660155.1 Verrucomicrobiota bacterium | reverse complement strand
TTCGCCGAACCCACCGGCAAACGCCTCGGCTGGGTCGGCTCCTTTGCCGCCGGCAACGACCTCCGCGCGGTGCATCCGGAATTGGTGGTGGAATGATGGACGCCTGCAACATTTGCGATGAGCCATTGGGCGCGCCGGTTTACGAATCCGCGCGGCCCGTTTCCATCACCTCGCTTTGCCAAGTGCTCGATGGCCCCACGCGCGTTTGGCATTGCGAAAATTGCGGCCACACCCAAACCGCGCCGCTGCCCGCGCTGGAAAAATTTTACGCCGAGGACTATCACATCCTCACCGCCAGCGAGGACGAAGATCAGTTGTACGCCGTACGCGAGGGCCGGAAAATTTTCCGCACCGAACATCAAATCACCACGCTGTTGGCGAAACTGGATTTGTCGACCAACGCGCAAGTGCTCGATTACGGCTGCGGAAAGGCCGCAACGCTCAAGGTCCTCCACGGTCGCCGCGATGACCTTGCCCCGTACGTCTTCGATGTGGGCGAACAATACCGCGATTTTTGGAATGCTTTTGTGCCGACAGACAATCAGGCAGTGAACGAAGTGCCAACCGAATGGGCGGGGCGATTCGATGCGGTGATTTCGTTTTTTGCACTCGAACACGTGGTCGCGCCGAAGGCGTTTGTTGCGGAGGCGCATCGGTTGTTGCGCGACGGGGGCACGTTTTATTTTCTCGTGCCCAATGTGTTTGCGAACACCGCCGACTTGGTGGTGGCCGACCACGTGAATCATTTTTCTGAAAGCTCGCTACACCGGTTGCTGACCGATGCCGGATTTGCCGTTCGCGAAATTGACGACACGGCGCACAACAGCGCGTGGGTGGTGGTTGCGGAAAAAAGTGATGCGAATGGAACGCCGCCGGTCATAAACTCAGTCGCCGATGAAGTGACCGCGATGGCCGAATACTGGCGGGAGTTTGGCAACCGCGTGCGCGCATTTGAAAATACGAATGAAGGCGAAGCGGCCATTTACGGCTCCGGCTTTTATGGCACGTTCATTCACGCCTGCCTCGAACGGCCCGAAGCGGTCGCGTGTTTCCTCGACCAAAATCCGCATCGGCAAAAACAAACATTGCTTGAGAAACCCATCCTCGCACCCGAGGCATTGCCAGAAACTGTGCGGCGACTTTATGTTGGGCTCAACCCGCGCGTGGCCCGCGAGGCGATGGCAGCATTGAAGTGGCCGCAGGAATTGGAGGTGTTCTTTCCGTGAAAGTAACCTTGCGCGTTCCAGTGAAGGGGGATTTTACGGTGTTGTCCGGTCTGCGAAATGACGCAGCGGTGCAACGGCAACTGATGATTGAGCCGCGGAAGTATTCACCGGCGCAAGTGCGCGCTTGGATTCGGCGGCGCACAACGGATTCGAGCGGTGTGTTTTTGGTGGTTGACAGCGGCGGCCCGTGCGGGTTTGTGCAGTTAACGCGGGTTGACCGTGGGCGGGTCACGGCGGATTTGGGGATTTGTCTGGCGCGCGGTGCGCGTGGCAAAGGCATTGCGGCGAAGGCGATGGGGCTTTTGGAAATGCATGCGAAGAAAAAGCTGCGGTGTAAAAAACTGACATTGCGGGTGTTGCGTGTCAACCATCGGGCGATTGCGTTGTATCGCAAATTGAAATTCAAGATTTTGGAAATCAAACGTCGGCATCACTTCGACGGCGCGCATTGGCGGGACGTTGTTTTTATGGAGAAGGCGCTGCGATGAAAACGGTGGTCATTTCCCAGCCGATGTATTTCCCGTGGGTGGGGATGTTAGAACAGATGCGGCTGGCCGATGTGTTTGTGCATTTGGATGACGCGCAGTTTTCGAAGGGCGGTTTTTTTAATCGCGTGCAGTTGAAAACAGCGGAGGGCACGCCGTGGCTCACGGTTCCGCTGGCGGAAACGAAACTCGGGCACTCGCTCAATGAAACGCAAATGGCTAAACACGATTGGCGACGCAAACAGCTTGCGACTTTGAAACAAACTTACGTCGCCGCGCCGCACGTTGAGGAAATGTTGGGCTTGGTTGAATCGGTTTTTGAAATTGAACACAAATCACTGGCAGCGTTGAGCGCGGCGAGCGTGGAGGCGTTGGTGGAGTTTTTTGACATCGTGCCGGCGGAGGTTCAATGGTCATCGGCAATGGACGTCGAAGGCACCGGCTCGGCGCGGGTGCTGGCGATTTGCGAGGCGTTGGGCGCGGAGCGATATGTCACGGGGCACGGCGCGCGGGAGTATTTGGATCACGCCGCCTTCGAGGCTGCGGGGGTTCGGGTGGAGTATTTGGATTATGAAAAGCGCGAGTATCCGCAGTTGTATGGCGCGTTTACGCCCTTTGTCAGTGCGCTCGATTTGGCGGCAAATTGTGGGCGTGCGGGGCGGGAAGTGATTGCTTCGGGCACGATTTACTGGAAGGATTTTGCGCGATGAGCGAGGTGGCCAAATTTTTTGCCGAGGTGCAGGACAACCTCGACGGACTGCGCGCGGATGCGTCCGTGCGGCAGGCGACGCTCGATTGGGTGGCCGCGATTGCGCCGCATAATTATACTTACAATTTCACGTGGCTCGGGCGGCCGGTCATTCAATTTCCGCAGGACCTCGCCGCGTTGCAGGAAATTATTTGGGACACGCGGCCGAACCTCATCATCGAAACCGGCATCGCCCACGGCGGCTCGCTGATTTTCCATGCGTCGATGCTGCAACTGCTCGGCAACGCCGGCCGCGTGCTCGGCATCGACATCGACATCCGCGAACACAACCGTGCGGAAATCGAAGCGCATCCAATGTTTGAACGCATCGAAATGATTCAAGGTTCGGCGATCGACGACGCCATCGCCGGCCAAGCCGCCGCGGTCGCTGCCACTGCGGAGCGCGTGATGGTGGTGCTTGATTCGAACCACACGCACGCGCACGTTTTGCGGGAATTGGAATTGTACGCGCCGCTCGTCACGATGGGTTGCTATCTCGTCGTTTGCGACACGCTCATTGAAGACATGCCGGCGGGGTCGTTTCCCAATCGTCCGTGGGACAAAGGCGACAACCCGCGCACCGCGGTGGATGCTTTTTTGAAAACCACCAACCGCTTTGAGGTCGACACCGCCATCGACGCTAAACTGCAAATTAGCGTGGCGCCGGGCGGTTATCTAAAGTGCGTTGCCGAATGATGAGCGACCGCATTCCCATCGCCGGCCCGAGCATTACGCAGCGGGAGATTGATTACGCCACCGACGCGGCGACGAACGGTTGGTATGCGCGCGCTGGTGAATACCCGCGCCGCTTTGAGGAAGCATTTGCAAATTACATCGGCGTAAAACACGCGGTGAGTTTGCCCTCGTGCACGTCGGGTTTGCACCTCGCGCTGGCGGCGTTGGGCATTGGGCCGGGCGATGAGGTGATTGTGCCGGACCTCACTTGGATTGCCAGCGCCGCGCCGATTTCGTATGTCGGCGCCACGCCGGTGTTTGCTGACATGGACGAAAACACGTGGTGCCTTTGCGCCGAGAGCGTGCGCGCGTGCATTACCGAAAACACGAAGGCGATTTTGCCGGTGGATTTGTACGGCGGCGTGCCGGATTACACTGCGCTGCAGGCCATCGCCGATGAGCATGGCTTGAAAATTATTGAGGATGCCGCCGAGGCGATTGGCAGTGAATTTGACGGACGCAAAGCGGGCGCGTTGGGCGATGTGGCGGCGTTCAGTTTTCACGGTTCCAAAACCTTCACCACCGGCGAGGGCGGAATGCTCGTGACCGATGACGACGAACTGCACGCGCGCGTGATGCAGTTGC
>DQLO01000262.1 GCA_015660155.1 Verrucomicrobiota bacterium | reverse complement strand
TGGCTGATGATGTCCAGCAACACCTCGGCGCGCACGCGGCGGATGCTGCTCTTGGCGAAGTTGAGCGTGTCGTCTTTGTTCAACTCGTTGCTCTGCACGCTGCGCTGATACGCGCGGGACACGCAAATATCGCGCACGAGTTTTTTGAAATTATAACCACTCGCCGCGAAGCGTTTGCCCAGTTCCTCGAGCAACTCCGGGTTGCTCGGCGGATTGCTGATGCGCACGTCGTCCACTGGTTCCACGATGCCCACGCCCATAAAATGGCCCCAAACAATGTTGGCCATATTTTTGGCAAAGAAGGGATTCTTCGGCGACGCCAGCCAATTCGCCAGCGCGATGCGGCGATCCTCGCCACTCTTCAATGGGAAACCGGAACGCATTTTTCCGTTGGCGTCCTTGGCAATCTCCGGCCCATCGGCGCCGAGGAATTTCGGCGGCATATCGCGATTGCCCACGATGTGGCGCACGCCGCCGCTGCGGCGATTGTAAATGATGGTCTCGCGATTGTCCTCGCCGGTCTTGCGGCCCACTTGCGCGAAGAACGCGGAGAAGCTGTAATAGTCATCCATCGTCCAGCGATCGAAAGGATGGTTGTGGCACTGGGCGCATTGGATGCGCATGCCCATGAAAATCTGCGCGGCATTCTCGGTGAGCTTTTGGGTGTCGCGCTCCACTTGATAAAAATTGCCGGGGGGATTGCTGAAGGTGCCGCCGCGCGCGCCGAGCAATTCGCGCACGATTTTATCCATCGGCTGATTCTGCTCAAACTGATCGCGCAACCACTCGAAATAAAGCACGGCGTTCTTGTAATAAAAGCGGTTGTTTTGAGTGCGAATTTGCAGCAGCTCGGCCCATTTCATCACCCAAATCCGCACGAACTCGGGGCGGGCAATCAACTCGTCGATGAGCTTCTCGCGCTTGGCGGGCGATTTATCGGCCACAAAGATCGCGACGGCCTCGGCGGTGGGCAGCCCGCCAATCACATCAAGATAGGCGCGCCGGATGAACGTGTTGTCATCGCAAATGCCGCTGGGCGTGATGCGAATTTTCTTCAGCTTATTGTGCACGAGCTTGTCGATGTAATTGGCCTCGAGCTCCTTGGGGAATTTGAAGTTATCCATTTTAGGAATCACCAGCACTTGCGTTCCAACCGTGATTTGGTCGTAGCGCGCCATGATGAAAGACTCGCCGCGTTGTCCAGCGGTCATCTTGCCTTTGCCGTCGACCTTGGTGGAAACATCATTGTTTGTAATGAACATCGTCTCGTGCGTGACATCGCGGATGGAGCCGTCGCTGTAAACGGCGCGCACGATGATTTGCTGCTGCGCGCCTTCGCCCTCGAGCACAGATTGTTTCGGATGAATCTCAAGATCGATCACCTTCGGCGTGCCGGCGGGGTCATTAGCCGCGCCGTTCTCCAGCCAGCGCACGAGGGTTTTATAGAGCGAACCCTCCGCGGTAATCACTTTGCCGCCGGTATGCGTCACGCGACCGGTCGCTTTCTCGAGCAACAAACTATCGTGCGGCAAGGCGAGGTTAATGCGCCGCCCAAGATTTTCGCGCGTGATGTATTCGTAATCGCGCTGCGGATTGAAGCCAAACAGCGACAGCCGAAAACCATCCTTGCCGCTCGCGGCACCGTGACAACTGCCGGAATTGCAACCGCCCTTTGTAAAAGTAGGCATCACGTCGAGGCTGAACCGCACGGGGCGTTCCTCGGTGGCTTTCTCCACCTTCACCGGCACGGTGAGCGTGCGGCCGCCAAACTCGATCTTCAGCGAAGTCTCGCCATCGACAACAGGACGGATGATGTGGTTTTCAAACTTCACCAGCTTGGGATCGGCAAAGGTGTACTTCGCGTCGGCGGTGACATCGCGCGTGGTGCTGTCGGCATACGTGGCCTGCACCATCAGTTGCTGCTTGGCGCGCAGCGTCACGAGGCGGGCGTCCTTCGGATACACCTGCAAATCCACCAAATCCTTCGGAGCGGCGCTGAGCAACAACGGCGCGGCGAGAAGAGCGAGCAATGTTTTCTTCATAATATAAAAATGCTTTTGATTAAAAATTATTTGGCAGGAACCATTTTACCCAGCGAACCCACGGAAGGTTTTTTTATGACCGGCGGATTGGGCGGCGCGTTGATGCGCAACGTGCCGCGGCCGCCAAGCGTTTGAGTGACTATGTGGCCGGTGTGATCGAGCGTCATTTTGCAATACACCGTGCGGTGCAATCCGGCGCGGGCGTTGTCGGCCACGGTGATGGGGAAGGTGAGTTCCTTGGTGTCCTGCGTCATCTTCAGCTTGACGGTGGTGGTGCCCGAAGGCAGTCCAACCAATTCCACGGTGGCGGTTCCGGGGAATTTGGTGCGGTTGGTGAACTCGCACCGCAACGCCGTGGGATAGCCCTGCGTGGTGGTGGCGGGGATGATTTTGCCGACCATAAAATAGTCGGCAATCTTCAGCGAAGTGAGTTGGGTGGAAACGTACGCCGTGCCGCTGCTGACGGTGGCAGTGCCGAGCATGGCGATTTTGTGGTCAAGAATCTCCGCGCCGGTGTTGGCGCTGAAGAGATAGGTGACTTCAGTTTTGCCGGCGGGGATGTTGATGTTCGAGCTGCAGCTGAGCCCCGACGGACGGGTGAGCATTCGCACGTTGATGTTGCCGTTGAAGCCTTCCTTGCGCTCGGCAATTATTTTGAGCGGCAGCGTGCCCGCGCGCACCAGCGGTGCTTTGATTTCCTCGATGCGAATTTTGAACGGCAGTTCTTCCACGACCACCACGGCCATTTTGTCCACCCAAGTTTTATAATACACGCCGCGGTTGCCTTGCTGCACGAGATCGTAATTTTGCCAAATGCCGCCGCTAATGTCGGCGACTTTTTCACCCAAAAGTTTGCCCATCAAATCGCCAAGCGTGCCGCCAATCGGCGCATCCGCCGCAGCTTCGAATACGATTGTTTGAGATGATTTATTGCTGGCCATCGGTGCGGCGTGCAGGGTGATGCCCGGAGGAAAATCTTTGGTGCTCAGCGCGAGCGCCCCGCCGAAGTTGCCGCGCCGCGCTTGGATGACGAGCGGGAAACGATTGCCGCGCGCGACCACGACGTTCTTGCGCGTTTGGGTGTCGTAGCGGCGGGTGTCCAGCACGTACAAGCTCAGCTTGGGCACGCGGGGCTGGAACTCCACGCGATAGGTGTAGTCTGGGCCGCCGTTGCCGAGGTGGTCGCGGATGCGCAGGGTGTACTCGCCATCGGCGGGGACGGTCCAACTAATATAACTGTCGGGCCCGCCGGAGTCGTCGTTGCTGGCGAGGTTGCGACCGTCTTTATTGCAAATAGACATCACCGTATCGATGGGCGAACGCAGTTTGCGGGCGTACACGCGCACGTCAAAACGCTGGCCTTTTTTGGCGGTGAACCGAAACCAATCCTCGTCGCCCTTAGTTTGAATGATGCCGTTGAGCGCGAACGGCAACGGCGCTTCGATGAGGCGCGCTTCGCCCACGGAATTGTTCGGCTCGGCCTCGAGTTCGTTGGGGAAAGGCGATACGCGCACCTTGTTGCCCGAAGGCGCCACCACGCCTCCCGCTTGCGGGAAGACCGCGATGTCGCGGAAACACGGCTGGTTTTGCTGGCCAAAAGTGGCCTCGAATGATTTGGGCTCGGGCGCGGTATATTTCTGTTTGAAATCGCCGGCGGCTTGGTCGATGAATTTCACTTCCAACTCCTTGCCCTGTTGGCCGCCCGCGGGATACACCGCCGTGGGTCGCGGAAAAGTGCCCACGTGCAACCGATAACCGCCCAGCGCGCCATACGAAGTTTCGCGCAGCTCGATAGTGTAAACGTCATCGTCCTTGACCACGGCGCTGGCAAAGCAATCCTGCACAAACAACGGCGTGTCATCCGAACGCGCCACGATAAATCCTTTGCTGTCCACAATGGCCACGTACGGATCATAAAACCCGCGCCCCAGCCGGATGCTCTCCACCTCGGCGGAAATGCGTTGGCCTTTTTTTACTTCCACCGCGTAGCGATCCACCGACTCCGCAGCCACCGAACCGGCCACCGTGCAGTTGAGCGGCAACTTCTGCGGTCCTTCGCCCGCCTTGGGCGCCACTTTGGCCACCATCGGGAACGGCCCCACGAAAAATGTGCGCAGCTCCGTGACGCCACCGCGCGTGCGGACGCGCGCTTTGTGCTCGCCGAGCGGGCAACCGGGATCGGCCTTGATAAGCGCCTTCACAAAGCGATCATTCTTCTCCGTGATTTTCACCAGCTTCACGCCCGGATGATAAAAGAAAATATCCTCCGCGTCCGCGAGGCGTTGGCCACGGAAAATGACCTCCGTCTCCGTGCCAACTTGCACGCCGCCCGGCGAGAGATAACTCAGGCGAGGATCCACCGCCGCCGCGTTGCTGATTAACCCGGCCAAGCCGAGCATTAAAATCCAGTGCTTCATCATTTTCATTTTGTGATTTTGTAAACGCGCGGGGCAAGGCTCCTTGCGGAACGTTGCCCCGGGCGAGGTTGATTGTTCGTGAATGCCGCCCGGTTTAGGTGAGCGCTTCCTTTAGAATTTGGCCGTCGTAATTAATCGGCATCGGGCGATTACCCGGGCCCACCAACCGGCGTTTCGGATCGATGCCAATCAGCGTGTACACCGTAGCTGCCCAGTCCGGCACGTGCACCGGATCTTCCTCGGGCTCCGCGCCGGTGGGATCGGACATCCCGTGAATGTAGCCGCCCTTGATGCCGCCGCCGGCCATCACCACGCTGAACACCTTCGGCCAGTGATCGCGTCCGGTGGTGGCGTTGATCTTCGGCGTGCGGCCAAATTCACTGGTCACCAAAACCAAAGTTTCTTCCAGCATCCCGCGTTGATCGAGATCGCGGATGAGCGCCGCGAAGGCCTGGTCGAACGCCGGCATTTGCCCGCCGTTCGACGCGGCGATGTTGCTGTGATGATCCCAGCCGCCGTAGGTCGTGCTAACCATCCGCACGCCCGATTCCACCAAGCGCCGCGCCAACAGGAAACGGCCGCCAGCGGTGTTGCGCCCGTACTCGTCGCGCAGCTTGGCCGGTTCCTTGTTGAGATCAAACGCATCGCGCGCTTCTGGCGAGGAAATCATCGCGTAAGCGCGTTGATAAAAACTGTCCATACCCGCCAGCGCATCGCTCTTTTCGAGCGCACTAAAATGACTGTCCACAATCGAGCGCATGCTGCGGCGCTTGTCGAAACGCTTGGCGTCGATACCTTTTGGCAAGGCAAGATCCCGCACGCGGAAATTGGCGTT
>DQLO01000170.1 GCA_015660155.1 Verrucomicrobiota bacterium | reverse complement strand
TGCCATCCTCCGCGCATGGGGAATTCTTTTGGCGAACTCTTTCGCATCACCACCTGGGGCGAAAGCCACGGCGGCGGTGTGGGCGTGGTGATCGACGGCTGTCCGCCGCGCCTGGCGTTGACCGAAAAAGATCTCCAACCCGACCTCGCCCGGCGCCGCCCCGGCCAATCCCGCATCACCACCCAAAGGCAGGAAACGGATACCGTCCGCATTTTGTCCGGCACATTCGAGGGGAAGACGCTTGGCACACCCATTTCGTTACTGGTGGAAAACACCGACCAACGCGCCGAGGCGTACACCGAGATGCAAACGAAATACCGCCCGAGCCACGCCGATTACACGTACGACGCCAAGTACGGCATCCGCGCTTGGCCCGGCGGCGGCCGCACCAGCGCACGCGAAACCATCGGCCGCGTGGCCGCGGGCGCGATTGCCAAGAAAATTTTGAAGCAACAATTCGGCGTCGAAGTGCTCGCGTGCGTTCAGCAAGTGCAAAACATTTCCGCCGAGATTGACTCCAACAAATTTACGCTCAAACAGGTGGAAGCCAACATCGTCCGCTGCCCCCATAAAGCGACTGCCGAGAAAATGATTCGCCTCATCGATCGAGCGCGCAAGGCGGGCGACAGCGTGGGCGGCGTGCTGCTCGGCGTGGCACGCGGTGTGCCCGTCGGTTGGGGTGAGCCAGTCTTCGACCGCCTCGAAGCCGATCTCGCCAAGGCGATGCTCAGCCTCCCCGCCAGCAAAGGCTTTGAGATTGGCTCCGGCTTCGGCGGCATTGCGCTGAAGGGCAGCGAGCACAACGACCCTTTCCGAATGCGCGCCGGCAAAGTCCGCACCACGGCTAACCGCTCCGGCGGCGTCCAAGGAGGCATCAGCAATGGCGAGACCATTTACTTCCGCACCGTCTTCAAACCCACCGCCACCATTTTGCAAAGCCAAGACACCGTGAGCACGGAAGGCAAAAATGTGAAACTAAAAGCCCGCGGCCGCCACGATCCCTGCGTCTTGCCAAGAGCCGTGCCGATGGTGGAAGCGATGACGGCGTTGGTTTTAGTTGACCATGCGCTCCGCCATCGTGCGCAGAATGGGTAATTCTTTTTGAACCGCCAAGGCGCAAAGACGCCAAGTTTTTTCAAATGGTTTTTCTTGGCGTCTTTGCGCCTTGGCGGTTCAAATCAAAAAACTAAACCGGCCCCAAGCTTTTCCACCACCATTGCCACAGTGAGTAGCCGCCAAAAATCCAGCCCACCGCTGCGAGCGCAATGTATGGGCCGTAGGGGATGACGTTGGCTTTGTCGCGGCGCAGGAGCATCATCAATGAACCCACCACCGCGCCCACCATCGCGCTGGCCATGAGGCCGAAGAGAGTGGCTTGCCAGCCGAGGAACGCGCCGATGGCGGCCATGAATTTCACATCGCCAAAACCCATCGCTTCGCGCGGGACCGTCACTTCACTGGTGCGCACTTCAAGATGCGGCACTTCGTTCGCGGGAAATTTCATCTCGCCGATGGTCAGCGTCTCGGCATTGAGCGCCACGGCTTGGTCCCAATAACAGACGTCGACCAACTCCACGTGCTCGGCGTGCAGCGTCACGGTATCGCCCTTGCGGTAAAACACATCCTCGAATGGAATCACTGTGTCCTCCTCGCCCGGTTCGCCGCCGAGGCACATAAAGTGGGTGGTGAAGGACACCGTCACCGTGTTGTAGGTTTGTTTGCCAAACATCGCCTTGCCCAGCCGCACCACGGCGTACACCACCGCGCCGCCCACCGCCATGCCCAGCACGCTGAGCCACAGCGCCTGCACGCGAGTCACGGTTTCGCCGAGGAACGCCCCGTGCAATTGCGGCACCGCCACGGAAAAAACCGCGCCCATTACCATGCCGCCTTTGGTCAATTCATCCGGAATAATAAAGTGCTCAAAATCAATAAACGTGGACGCAATCAATCCCGCCAACAAAGTGACCAACGCCACCGAAACACCCGCCGCGATCAGCGGTTTGGTAATCGGCGCGTCGATTCCCTGCGTGAATTGAAAGTACACCAACAACCACGCCCCCAAAAAAGCCGCGCCCGTTAGGAACTCCACCAGCACGTACCGCGCCGGAATGCGCGCCTCGCAGCCCGCGCATTTGCCGCGCTGCCACAGCCACGTGATGAGCGGGAGATTTCGGTACCACGGAATCGAGTAGCCGCACTGCGGGCAATGCGAGGGCGGATGCAAAATGCTCATCTCGCGCGGCAGCCGGTGGATGACCACGTTCAGAAAACTGCCCACGATGCAGCCGAGCACAAAGAACACCATCGAAAACAGTGTCAGTTCATTGCCAAAAAACTGGATGAATTGATCAGCCATTCACAGCCTCCTCCAAAGCGGCGCGCATCACTTTCAGCGGCGCGGTTTGGCCGCTCCAAATCTCCAGCGACTTCGCGCCCTGATGCAGCAGCATGCCGAGGCCGTTGGCGGTTTGGCAACCGGCGGCGCGCGCGGCGGCCAGCAGCGGCGTCTCGGCCGGTTGATAAATCATGTCGTACACCGCGCGTGCGTTGTCCAATGAAAACAGGCTGATGTCCAGCGGCAGCGCGTCGCCCTTTGCGAGGCCGAGGGAAGTGCAGTTGAGCACGAGATCCACTTTGCCGCCGGGGTAGCCCACCGAAACGGCCACCGCCGGAAAGCGCCCGCGGATTTCAGCAACAATCGCTTCAGCCTTACTTTCGGTGCGGTTGACGATGTGCAGTTGGCGCACGCCCGTGGCCGCGAGCTTCAGCGCCGCCACGTGGCCCGCGCCGCCCGCGCCCAGCAACAGCACATTTTCCCCGCGCACTTCCATCCCCAAATCTTCGCGCAAACTTTGGGTGATGCCGTCCGCGTCGGTGTTGAAACCGTGACTGCGCAATCGATGCGGTGCGGTTTCAAAATCACGCAACGCGCGCCAGTCGCCGTTATCATCCTGCCCTTCAAACAAAATCGTGTTCACCGCGCCCCATTCGCGCGCGCTTTCGTCGAGCACATCCACCATCTCCAACGCCAGTAACTTGTGCGGCACGGTGAGGTTAATGCCGATGTAATGCATCACCTGCGCGCCGGCGATCGCCTCGCGCAGTTGCTCCGGCCGCACCTCGGCGGCGGTATAACGCCAGTCCAACCCCAACTCCGCGATGCCCGCATTTTGCATCGCCGGCGAAGCGGAGTGCCCCACGGGAAATCCATACACCGCGCAAAGCCGCGTGCGAGCGGATAAAGGCTGGGAATGTTCGGCCACGCGCGGAATGTAGCGGCCCGGAGTGCCGCGGTCGAGATTGGAGTGGCGCTGCGCGGAGCTGGTCATATTCGGTGGGCTCCACCACGCTATCGCGCTGAGTTGGGTCAGGCGTCCCAAGCTGTCCATGCCAATGATGCCGAGCATGACGAGGCTGACGATGAGGAACAGCCCGGGATTCCCCCATGAGCCAAACTCTCCGCGCGTAATGAGTGCGACCAGCAGCCACATAGCAAGGGCGAAGAAAAATACCATCAGGCCCGTCCGGCTCCGGGCCTTTTCCTGGCGCGACCAAAAGCCCGTGGCCATGATGGCCTAGTCGGTGAAGGAAACCTTGACCGCTTCGCGTTCCTCGGCGCGCTCGATTTCGAAGAGCGTGGCCACGGCGAAGTTGAATATGCCGGCTATCAGGTTGGTGGGAAAGGTTTCGCGCTTGGTGTTGTACCCCATCACGGCGTCGTTAAAGGCCTGGCGGGAAAAAGCCACCTTGTTTTCAGTTGAGGCCAACTCCTCCTGTAGGCTCATCATGTTTTGGTTGGCCTTCAAGTCCGGATAAGCCTCGACGGTAACGAGCAGCCGGCTGAGCGCGCCGCCCAGCGCGGCCTCGGCACCCATCAGGTCCTGCATCGCCGCGGCGCTGGAGGGATTGGCCGCGGCGGCGCTGGCAGCGCTGGCGGCGACGTTGCGCGCCTGGGTCACGGATTCCAGCGTCTCGCGTTCGTGCTTGAGGTAGCCCTTGGCCACTTCGACGAGGTTAGGGATGAGGTCGTAGCGCCGCTTGAGCTGCACGTCGATCTGCGCAAAGGCGTTCTTGAAACGGTTGCGCAAGGTCACAAGGCTGTTGTACATGCTGGCGATGATCAGGATGCCAATGATCCCAAACACAACGACGACGGTAATAATGATGATGGTGGGTGTGTCCATAAAACTTTTCCTAGGCGTTTTTTTTAACAAATCGGAACCGGTTTGGCCAATTATAATTTCCGCGAGTTTTTACAGTGGTGGAGAAGAGTTGACTCGCCCGCGCCGCTTTCGCAGGATGACGCGCTTACCGACTTGAAATGAGCGACAAAATTTTTCCCCCAACTGCCGCCGCGGCGGAACACGCGCACGTGGCCTCCCTCGAACAATACCGCGAACTGTACGAGCAATCCATCGCTGATCCCGAGACGTTCTGGGCCGGGCAGGCGGAGCGGCTCTCGTGGAGCCGCAAATGGGACACGGTGCGCGAGTACGATTTCGGTAAGCCGGAGATCAATTGGTTCGAGGGCGGCCAGTTGAATGCCTGTTACAACTGTGTGGACCGCCACGTGGAGTCAGGCCACGGCGATGCGACGGCGCTGATTTGGGAGGGTAATGATCCCACGGAGAGCCGCACGTTCACGTATGCCCAGCTGCAGGCGGAGGTCCAGCGGGCGGCGAATGCGTTGAAAAATCTCGGCATCACGAAGGGTGATCGGGTTTGCATTTATATGCAGATGATTCCGGAGTTGACGATTGCGATGCTCGCTTGTGCGCGGATTGGCGCGGTGCATTCGATTGTGTTCGGGGCGTTTAGCGCGGACAGCCTTGTCACGCGCATCAACGATTCCGAGTGCAAAGCCATCCTCACGCAGGACACCGGCGTGCGCGGCACAAAGACAGACATCCCGATGAAGGCCAACGCCGATGCGGCGGTGGTGAGCACGCCGTCCATTGGAAAAATTCTGGTCGTCCAACGCACCGGCGCGGAGGTGACGATGGCCGAGGGACGCGATGTGTGGTGGCACGAGGCGCTGGCCGCCGCCGATGCGGAATGCCCCGCCGAGCCGATGGACGCCGAGGATCCGCTGTTCATTTTGTACACCTCCGGCAGCACCGGCAAACCCAAGGGCGTGCTCCACACCACCGGCGGTTATCTCGTCTACGCGGCCACGACGCATCATTATATTTTCGATTATCA
>DQLO01000190.1 GCA_015660155.1 Verrucomicrobiota bacterium | reverse complement strand
GGCGCGGATGCGTTTCGCTTGTACGAAATGTTTATGGGCCCGCTGGAGATGATGAAGCCGTGGAACACCAAAGGCGTGGAGGGCGTGTATCGTTTCCTCGGGCGCGTTTGGCGGTTGTTCATCGATGAGGGCAGTTACAAGGATTACGAGCAAGCGGTGACTGCCGCGCCGGATCAAGCGGAGGCGTTGCTGGCCGATTTGAAATTGCACGCAGCGCTCAACGATGCCGAGCCCACGCCGGAACAGCTCAAGGCACTCCACGCGTGCATCAAAAAAGTGACCGACGACCTCGACGGGATGCGCTACAACACGGGCATCGCGGCGTTGATGGTTTTTGTGAACGAAGCATCCAAATGGGAAAGCCGTCCGCGGGAAGTGCTGGAGATATTTTTGCGATTGCTCAATCCTTTTGCCCCGCATTTGGCGGAGGAATTGGCCGGTCGATTGGGCGAAGTTTCGGGCAACACGCTGGCCTATCAGCCGTGGCCGGAGTGGGATGAGGCGTTTTTGGTGGAGGAATCCATTGAGTTTCCCGTGCAAGTGAACGGCAAATTGCGCGGGCATATCGACATCACACCGGAGACATCGCGCGAGGAGATTGAACGGCTCGCGTTGGCGTGCGAAAGGGTGCAGCAATTTATTTTTGAAAAAGAAGTTAAGAAAGTCATCGTGGTGCCGAATAAACTAGTGAATATTGCGGTGAAATAGCCGGTCTGCAAAGTAGCCCATGAAATTCCTGACGCCACAGGAACAGAAAGCGCTGATCATTGTATTGGGGCTTTTATTGGTGGGCATGGCCGTGCAGGCTTGGCGCACGGAGCATCCAACGGAGAAGGCAACTCCGGCGGCCGCTGAAAGTAAATGATTCATAAACAAAGTTACGACGAAGTGCTCAACACGATTCTCGCGGTGGATTCGCGGTTCCATCGTGACGCGTATCATTTTGTGCGCGAAGGGCTCGACTACACGCAGCAGTCGATTTCCAAACAGGAAGAAGGAACCGTGCGGCACATCAGCGGGCAGGAGCTGCTCGGCGGCATGCGCGCCCACGCGCTGGAACAATACGGGCCGATGGCGTTGATGGTGCTCAACGAATGGGGCCTCACGCGCGGCGAGGATTTTGGCGAGATTGTGTTTAATATGGTCGAGCACGAGCTGCTGGCCAAAACAGAGGACGACACCCGCACGGATTTTGCTGGCGGCTATACGTTCGCCGAAGCCTTTCGCCAACCCTTCCTGCCGCCCGCCGCGCCCGAGTCGGAGTTGCCCGAGGTGAACCGCACCCTTCCGCCGGCCACGGAAACGGATCGTCCCGCCAATCCCACCAGTCCGAAAGCGTCGGACAAGCAATAAGCTCGCCCGCCGCTTTTCGCCGCGTTAAGCTCCGCGTTTATGCCTGACGGTTCACCTACCCCCGCCGGCCAACTCAATGCCGCTGGCGACACGCGCCTTGCCACCCTCGATAACGGCCTCACCGTCATCGTGCGTGAAGACCACAGTGCGCCCGTGACTTCCGTGCAGGCGTGGGCCAAAACCGGCAGCATCCACGAAGGCGCGTGGCTCGGCGCAGGCCTTTCGCACATTCTCGAGCATATGCTTTTCAAGGGCACGGAAACCCGCGGCGTGGGGCGCATCGATCAGGAAGTCCAGGAAGCCGGCGGTTACATGAACGCCTACACCTCCTTCGACCGCACGGTGTACTATATAGATGTGCCCAACACCGGCGCGCGCACGGCGATTGATATTTTGTGCGACATCATGCAGCACGCCACGCTGCCCGAGTCCGAGCTGGCCAAGGAGCTGGACGTCATCCGCCGCGAAATCGATATGGGCCAGGATGATCCCGGCCGGCGCGCGGGACGACGGCTCTTCGAGAGCGCCTACACCACCAGCCCCTATCGCCACACGGTGATTGGCTATCCCGATATTTTTAACGAACTGCGCCGGGACGACATCGTGGGTTACTATCGCGCCCGCTATTTTCCGAGCAATATTTTTTATGTCATCGTGGGCGACGTGAACGCCGTGGAAGTCATCGAGCAAGTGGCCACCGCGTTTGCGAACAATAAAAACAAACCTTCGCCGCCCGTGCTGCTGCCCAATGAACCGCGCCAAACCGCCCCGCGCGAAGTCATTGAGGAAGCCCCCATTCAGCTTGGCCATTTTCATTATTCGTGGCACGTGCCCGATGTGCGCCATCCGGATATGCCCGCGCTGGACGTGCTCGCCACGCTGCTCGGCAACGGCCGCAGCAGTCGGTTGTATCAGAATGTGCGCGAGAAAAAAGGCCTCGTGAACAGCGCCGATGCGTGGACCTACACGCCCACCCAAAGCGGCCTATTCGGAATGAGTGCCGTTGTGAATGCCGATAAATTTGACGGCGCGCGCAAGGCGTTGCTCGAAGAACTGGATCAACTCAAATCCGCCCAAGTGGAAGCGGCGGAATTAAACAAAGTGATGAAGCAATTCATCTCCGCCACGCTCGCCACGCGCAAGACGATGGAGGGCCAAGCGCAAAACCTCGGCGACTGCTGGATTTCCGTCAACGACCTTGACTTCTCCGATCGCTATCTCGAAAGCGTTAAGCGCGTAAAACCGCGCGACGTCTGCCGCGTGGCCACCGAATATTTGCACGAAGACAATCGCACGCTGTACGCCCTGCTGCCCACCGGCGCATCGCCCGTGGTAGCGCGCGCGACGGTGAAGCACGCGCAGCATCCCATCCAAAAATTTGAGCTCCCCAATGGCCTGCGGTTGTTGGTGAAGGAAGATCATCGACTGCCCTTCGTGCAAATGCGCGCGCTCTTTCAAGGCGGAGTGCTCGCCGAGAAAATCGGCAACAGCGGCATCAACCAGCTAATGGCCAAGCTGCTCGTGAAAGGTACCGCCAACCGCACTGGCCAACAGATCGCTGAGCAAATCGAATCCGTCGGCGGCGGCATCGATGCCTACGGCGGTAACAATTCATTCGGCGTTTCGCTTGAAGTGCTCAGTGGCGACACGTTGCTCGGCTTAGAATTGCTCGCCGATGTGTTGCTGCAACCCTCCTTCCCCGAGGCCGCGCTGGAACGCCAACGCGTCGTGCAGCACGCCGCCCTCAAAGCGCAGTTGGACAAGCTCCTCCAAGGCACCTTCCGCCTGATGCGCGAAACTTTGTTTGGCGGCCAAGGCTACGGGCTGGACACCCTCGGCACCGAGGCATCGCTCGACAAAATGTGCGCGGGCGATCTCGCTGCGTTTCATCAAAAATTCGCCGTGCCCAATAACGCTGTGCTCGCCATTTTTGGTGATATAAAAACCAACGACATTCGCGCCGAAGTGGAAAAGGCATTCGGCTTGTGGCCCGCCGGTAATGAGTTTCGCGCCCCCAAACACATCCCACCCGGCGAAGGAATGCGCCGCGTGGAACAAGTCCGCGACAAGGAACAAGCCGTCGCCGTGCTCGGCTATCGCGGCTGTTCATTTTTTGATGAAGACCGCTACGCGCTCGAGCTCATCGGCGAAGCCTGCAGTGATCTTGGGAGTCGCCTCTTTCTGCGCATTCGCGAAGAGCTCGGTCTCGCCTATTACGTGGGCGCGCAGAGCTACCCCGGTTTTACCGAAGGCCACTTTTCATTCTACGCCGGCACCTCGCCGGAGCAGCTTGAGCAAGTGGAAAAAGAACTGCTCGCCGAAGCCGCCAAGCTCCGGCAGGACGGCCTCACCGATGACGAACTGCGTCGCGCCAAAGCCAAAATAATCGGCCAGAAAAAAATCTCCCGCCAAGACCTCGGCGGCCTCGCCACGATGAGCGGCCTCGATGAACTCTACGGCCTTGGCTATGAGTCCAGCGAAAAAGACGACGAAAAATACGAGTCCATCACGCGCGCCCAAATCGAAGCCGCCGCCCAAAAATACCTCCGCCCCGGCCAATGCGTAATGGCCGTGACGCATCC
>DQLO01000422.1 GCA_015660155.1 Verrucomicrobiota bacterium | reverse complement strand
GGTATTACTGAAGATTCCGGTGACGTGGGCGGTGGATGCCACCTTTTGGCTGGCCTTGGCGGCGACGGCGTGCACGATTTTCACCGGAGTGCTTTATGTGCGCGATGGCATCCGGCAATTCAGTGAGCACCCTGTGGCACGGCCGGAAGGCCGGAAGGAAACCGACGAGGACGCTTGACCGGCTGCGTCTCCAACCGTCATTCTCCCGGGCATGGCACTCGGCCCCAACATCACACTCAAGGAAGGCGACCCCGCACCGGCCTTCAGTGCGGCCACCGATGGCGGCGGCACGGTGGCGTTGAAAAATTTCAAGGGCCGGCACGTGGTGCTTTTCTTTTATCCCAAGGACGACACCCCCGGCTGAACGAAGGAAGCCTGCGCGTTCCGTGATGAACACGCCGCATTCGAGAAAGCCAATGCCGTGCTGCTCGGCGTGAGCTGCGACCCCGTGGCCAAGCACGACAAGTTCGTGGCTAAATACGGCTTGCCTTTCACACTGCTCGCCGATGAAAACAAAACCATCGTGAACGCTTACGGCGTTTGGGGCCGCAAAAAATTCATGGGTCGCGAATACGACGGCATCTATCGTGTGACCTTCCTCATCAATCCCAAAGGCAAGATCCAAAAAATCTGGCCCAAAGTGAAGCCGGAAGAGCACGCGGCGGAAGTGTTGGAGGAACTGTGACCACAAAAAACCCCGGCGCAAACCGGGGTTAAAATTGGTTGCGGGAGACGGATTTGAACCATCGACCTCCAGGTTATGAGCCTGACGAGCTACCGGACTGCTCTATCCCGCGCGGGGAACATACCGGTCTTTTTCCGTCAGGCAAGCGTTTTTTTAACTTTCGTCCGGTTCGGCTGATTCTGACAAATCCGCATCACCATCTGCCAAGGCGGGTTTTTTGTTCGGGTAAAATATCATCATCAATACCAAGCAGGTCAGTGCCGCCCACATGGGCACGCTGAAGAGCTTGGTGTAATCCATGGTTTTATCCGCACCTGTGGCCCATTCAGCCACCGTGCCGGCAATTTTACTGCCGACAATGATGCCAATGCCGACAATCACGAGGTTGAACAAACTTTGCGCGCTGGCTCGAACGTCGGTCGAGCATTCTTCGTCCACCACCATGAATGCCACAAAGATGAAGCAGCCGAAACAAAATCCGTGCATCGATACGCCGAGAATGATGGCTGGCAATTGAAGCGACGCCGGGAGGCTGGGGCCGTAGGCAAAGAGTACCATGCGCAGTGTGTAAGCGGCGAGCCCCACGCAGAGGAGCATTTTGCGGGAGCAGCGTTTGGCAAAGAGAGGGATAAACGCGAGCACTCCGATTTCCATCATTTGCCCGATGGTCATGAGACCGCCGCCTCCTACGCCCACAACTTTGTTGACGGTGTTGATGAATCCTTCGGCTTGATTTTGGAATTGGCCGAGGAATGGCGCGGTGTGCACGAAATAAAACTGGTGGATGCAGCTCACCGGCACGGCGATGAGAAACAGGGTGAGCAGTGGCTGATGTTTGACGGCTCTGAGCGCGCTGCCGATGGCGCTTTTTTTCTCGTCTTTGGCCGGCGGGGTGGCTGGCAGGAAAAAGCAGAAGATGCCCATGAGGACGCCAAGCACTCCGCTCAGCTTAAAGGCATCGGCCATGCCGGCGGCTTGGGCAGCGGTCACGGCGGCGGCATCACCCGTAGCGGGAGTGTGTTGGTGCAGCAGCCATTGGCCGATGCCGATGCCCACGACAATCCAGCCGACGGTGCCCCACACGCGGATGCGGCCAAAGTCGCGGTCACGGTCGGGCAGGTGGTGGAAAGACAGGGAATTGGTCAGCGCGAGGGTGGGGGAGTAAATTAGTGAGTACACTAGCGAGAATGCAAGAAATCCCTTGTACGTATCAATGGAGGCGAGTTGCCACACAAGAATGCCGCCGAGGATGTGACTGATGCCGAGAAATTTTTCAGTGTTGAACCAGCGGTCGGCGATTTGACCGGCGATGAATGGTGCCACAATCGCGCCGATGGCGCCGACGGCAAACATATCGCCAATTTGTGCCGGAGAGAATCCACGATGACCACTCAAGTACGGCCACAGCAATGGCAACCACGCCCCCCAGATTGCATACTGGAGAAACATCATAGTTGAGAGTTTAAAGTTCAGGCCGCTCGAAAGCGGTTCCGCGGAAACAGGTTTTGAAGTCATTGGGCCAGATGCATTGTCTGAGCGGTTGTATAGTGAAATTGGCCGCCAAAAGCAAGCTTCACCTAGCTCGACATTTGCGGGTGGGCGAATAGACTGCAGCGCGTGCAGACAGCGTTCAAGGAATGGGGCATCGTGGTGGAGGCGCTGGGGCGTGAGGGGCAGATTGTGGTTTTGCGCAAAGGCGGGATTGCCGAGGGGCGCGGTGGGTTTCAGGCGGAGCACGAACGGTTTTGGCTGTTTCCCACGCGGTTCCATCAACAGGCTGAAGGGGTGGTGGAGGAAGCGCGGGCGGGGTTTGAGAATTACCAGTGGCCGGCGGAGGATGTGTTGCGGATTGAGTTTGGCGCGGAGGTGATGGAGGCGCGTCGGTTGGATTCGCTGGCTGCAGCGCAGCGATTGGCGGGGCAACATATTTGGCGCGAGGAAGTGATTGCGGAACGGTTTGATTGGGGACGCGACGCGGGCATTTACGCGATGGCAGTGAAGGTGCGGCGCTTGGCCGCGCCGGTGGAGTTGCCGATGCTGGAAAGCTACGGCGGCTGCAAATCTTGGGTGGAGCTGGAGCCATCGATGAATTTTGCAGGCACGGAACCGGTTTTGGCGGAGGATGTGTTTGCGGAAAAGCTGGCGGCATTTCGGGAGGCTTTGGCTTGAAAATTATCTTGGCATCGCAATCGCCGCGTCGGCAGGAGTTGCTGCGGCAGATGGGCGTGCGTTTTCGCGTGGTGACGGCGGCGGTGGCGGAAGTGCACGGGCACGGACGGGCGGCGCGTGCCGTTTGCAAACGCAACGCGCTGGCCAAGGCGGCGGCGGTGGCCCAAAATTTTCCGAAACAAACCGTGCTTGGCGCGGATACGTTGGTGCATTTGGGGGATGAATTGTTTGGCAAACCCAAGAGCCTCGCGGAGGCGCGGCGGATGCTTGAACGGTTGAGCGCGCGGACGCATCAAGTAACCACCGCTTGCGCGTTGGTGCGCGGCGGACGGAAGAAAGTTTTTTCGGTGACCACGCGCGTGACATTCCGCGAGTTGTCGCGCGCGCAAATCAACGCCTATCTGCGCGCGGTTCCGGTGCTCGATAAAGCCGGCGCGTATGCGGTGCAGCTCAAAGGCGAGTGGATTGTGGAGGCGCTGCACGGTTCGTTCACCAACGTGGTGGGTCTGCCG
>DQLO01000394.1 GCA_015660155.1 Verrucomicrobiota bacterium | reverse complement strand
GAGCAAATTAGAGCAGAGTTTTTAAGGGGTTTTTCTCAACTTCCAATGTCTTTACACGCCGTTGGTCGGGGGTTCGAATCCCTCATCGCCTACCAATAAATTCCTAGAAGTCCAGAGTCTCCAATTTGAAAGTAATGTGCGTGATGTTTTGGCGGGTCAGCGGCCCGGGGTTTTGGGCTTCGGAATCTTGATGCGATGGAAGGTATCATAAGCTTTATTCAAGTGAAAGTGGATCGTGCCTAAAATCTCGTACGGTTTTCCGTTTAGGTTCGCTGCGATTGACAGCTTCTCCTCCGGCGGCAGTTTTCTAGTGAGTCCTGCTTTCCGCCCCTCGTAAATTTTTTTGGGTTCTTTGATGTAAAGCAAGGTCTCGGGAATTTTTCCGAAGGGGGATTGCCAGCCTTTCAGGTGTCGCTTTCCTGCCATGGGGACACCATTTGGAAAGTAATTTAAAACTTCACCGGAGACCAATTTGGCACCGCCCACTAATCGGTTATTTTGAAATCGTTCGTTGATAATGAGCGGCACGTCGCTCGTGTTCTTGATGAAATAACGGATGCTCGTTTCGCTGCGCACTTCCCGGATGGTTACCCCTTTTGGCAGGGACTTGGCGTCAATCACGAATGTGAATCCGTAACGGGAGGGCGGTGGGGCCGGTCTGTCTCGGCAATAACCCGACAGGGCAAGTGAAAATATCAGGGCCAATAATGCGTAATGAAAATGAATCCGCTTCATGCGTGTAATCCTAGACTTCTCGCCGTTCTTTCGCAAACTGGAAGTGGCAAATCAGAGCGTGCACGGTTGTGGCATCAATCGGATAATCCGGGTCGGGTCTCAGCTAATTACCCTGAACACCGTTCCCTCCCGCCGTTACGGCCGGCTGAAACGGCCGACTGATGCTTGTTTGCGGCTTGCCTATTGTGGAGCCGCCGAGGGACTTTAGATGGGCATTGATCGCCGTCTCAAATTTCGCCGCATCCACTTGGGTCACACTGCCATCGGACAATGACATTTGGCCTTCGTTCTTGTTGAGCTGCGCCATGATGTACGGCGAGAGCCGCTTCACCTCGGCGGCCGGAGTGGTTTCGGCAATATCATCCGCGCCCACAAATCGAGTGGAGTTGCCCGGCGGGTTCACCACCGTCCTGCAAATGGATTGGTAGTTCATCACAAACCATCGGCTGCCGAATGGTTTGAGGCAGGGATGTTCCGTGTTGCGCGAGAGCCCCACGATGGTGTTGGGCAGGAGTTGATCGCCCCCATGACAAACGGAATAACTGAGCCCTTTGATGTCCAATTTTCGTAGCGCGCTAAAGTTGGTTGCCATGGTTTCATTGGCTTCCTGCGCCTGGGGATCGCACGGGGAAAGCAAGGTCTTCGGCGTACTCAGCGCGTTGCGGATACTGGGAATACAAAACAGCGTGGACACATCACGCACCCGGCGATTGGCCGGCGCTTGGTTGGGGAACGGCCTGGCACCGGTGAGGCCGGCGGTGACTTCGGCCTGCTCTTCCAGCGTCAGCAGCCACGGAAATCGACTGTTATAATCGTTGGCAAACCCAAGCAGAGCCAAGTTGACTTGACGCAGATTGCTCGCGCAACGCAGCCGGTTTGCTTTGGTTTTTGCCCGCGCCAGCACGGGCAAAAGGATTGATGCCAGAATGCCGATGATGGCAATTACCACCAGCAATTCGATCAACGTGAAGCCGCGGCGGGCTCGGTTTGGGGTGCTGACCTGCATGAGTGTGCAAACACTAACTAAAAAAGTGACCCTTGCCAATGGAAAAGACGGTCAACATTTGGATTGGTAAAAAGGAAAAGCCCCGGCCAAAGCCGAGGCTTCCCCATCCCCACTTGAGTTTTCGTTAGCGCCACTGCCACCATGGTCGGCGGGGTGTGCGGCGGAAGGGTTTGCGTTTCTTGACGACCAACCGGCCTTCGATGTTGCCTTCCGCGCCGCGCCAGCCGTCCACCGCGATGTGGTACGTTCGCCCGCGCCGCGCGTCGAACCGCACGCGGCTGGTGAGTCGCCCGCCGCTGTCATCATCGCGCGCCACTCGCCGCAGGCCATCGAGTGTGCTGCCGCGATAAACGGCCATCACCGTATCGAAGTCGCTGCCGCGCAGCGTGATGTCGCCTCGGCCTGAACGTGGGGCCGTCCAAGTGAACCATACCGACTTCTGCGCCTTCAGCCAATAATGGCGCGGCTCGCCATCCTCCGCCGTGGCCGCCACATTGGTGAAACCAGACAAGCTCGCGCGGCGTCCGTTCAAGCCCGCCGATTCATCGAAGTCATCATTCGCCGGCGGGTGAACGACCGCCACCGTGAGGCTCGCGCTGCCGGAATCTTTACCTGCCGCGCTGGCCTCGGCGGTGATCACCAATTCCGTCACTGACGAATCATCGGTTACCACGAGTGCCGCCGAGTACACGCCGTCATCTGCGGTGGCATCCGGCGCAGCGCCGTCATCGGCGAACGCCAACGAAGTACCGCCCGCGCTGCCGGTCACCGTGGCGCCCGTCACCGGCGTCACATCCGTCACACTGGCAAACACCGCCGACGTGCGCCCACCGCGCAAGGGGTCATCCGAAACAGTGAGCGTCAACTCCAGCGAGCCGTCATCGTTGCCATCCAACGCATTGCCCGCGTTGGCGAGGCCGCCGCTCACGGTGCGATCGCGCAGTGAATCGAGAAACACGCTGGTGTTCAGCAAACGCGCTTTCGCTTGGGCCGCGCTCAAGGAACTATCGTGAGCGAGCAGCAGTGCCATCACGCCCGCCACGTGCGGGGTGGCCATGCTGGTGCCGCTGTAGTAGGCGTAACTTTCGTCGGAGTCGGCCACGGTGGAAAAGATGTCCACGCCCGGCGCGCCGAGGTCGACCGTCACTTTGCCGTAGTTGGACCAACTGGCCATTTGGCCGTAACGATCAATGGCCGCCACTGCGATGATGTTGTCGAGGTCATACGCGCTGGGATAGCTCGGCGAATTGTCCGTGTCCAAACCACTGTTGCCCGCTGCCGCGATGAACAGCACGCCCGCATCTTGCGCGCGCTTGATGGCATCGTACAGGCTTTGGCTGAAGCCGCCGCCGCCCCAACTGTTGCTGAGTACCTTCGCGCCTTTCGCGACCGCGAAGTCGATGCACTCTACTGCGCCGCTGGTGTAGCCGCTGCCTTGGGCGCTGAGGAATTTGCAGCCCATCAGCCGCACATTCCACGCCACGCCCACGTGCGCGTAGCCGTCATTGGCCGATGCGCCAATCGTTCCCGCGCAATGTGTGCCGTGCCCGTGATCGTCCATCGGATCGCCATCGTTATTGATGACGTCGATGCCGTGCACATTATCGATATAACCATCGCCGTCGTCATCAATTCCGTTGCCGGCAATCTCATCGGGGTTCACCCACATTTGATTTCGCAACTCTTGGTGCGTATAACGAATGCCCGTGTCGATGACGGCCACCAACACATCCGTGGAACCGGTGGTCACATCCCACGCCTTCGCCGCGCCAATATCGATGCCCGAACGCCCGCCGTTTTGGCCCGTGTTGCGCAGGCCCCACAGCCAGCCATTTACATAACCTTCATCCGTGGGTTCGCCCGTGCGTGTCACCACATAATCCGGCTCCACAGCGTCCAACGCGTCCGTCGATTGGAGCAACTTCAGCCCCGTCATCAACTGCATTTCGCCATCCAACGCTGCTCCCTCGCCCTCCGCCGGCGGCAAATCAATCGCCGCCCAGCCAAGCGCATTCGGTTCATTAGCAAGTTGCGCGCCGATGCCATCGAGCGCTGCCCGCAAATCCGCGATGGACGTGCCCGTTTTCACCCGGGCCATTACCCGCGAAGGATGCGCCGGTTGGCCGCGAAACATTACTGTTCCCTCAGGCAACTTCGCCGCCAAAGGCGCAGCTTGTCGTGCCGCGTGCGCCCGCCATTGGAGGCCGCTTTTATCGGGCGTGGTTGCCGTGCGATGTTTCAATACGAACACATCACGCTCCGGTTCCATTTCACTGCGAACGTGAGTTTGGAACTGTTGATCGCGCACCAAACGAGCCGCCGATTGCGCTCGTTCCCGCATCCCCGCCAACCGCTCCGCCGCCCCAGTGCGCTCAAGCGCCAAGGTCGGTTGAGGAGAAGCCGGGTTGTTTTGAGTAGTGGGAATTCCCCACCAAAGCAGAATTGCGGTGAGGGTGAAAACCGCCGCCCACGCGGCCGGTTGGGTAGTTTTATTATTCATGGTTGTTACCTTTCTATTTCAGAAGGCCCATGCAGCCGGGAAGCTAATTCAACATCCCACAATAAACCCCAGCGCGCAATGAGTGGCGCAACGAAGGTTGTTACCCCTATACGTACAATGTGAGTGCGGGAAATGTTTGGGGAGGAGTTTGAAGAAAATGTAGCCCAGAGTGGTGGCCCAGGGGATGAGGGGAATGGTTTCCCCGTCAACCATCATTCAGGGCCATAGGCCGCTCACTCCCACTCGATCGTTCCGGGGGGTTTGCTGGTGATGTCGTAGCAGACTCGGTTGACTCCATCGACTTCGTTGATGATGCGGTTGGAGATGGTCTCGAGCAATGCGGGGGGGAGTTTTACCCAGTCGGCGGTCATGCCGTCTTGGCTGTCGACGACGCGGACGGCGATGGTAAATTCGTAGGTGCGTTCGTCGCCCATCACGCCCACGCTTTTTACGGGGAGCAGCACGGCGAAGCTTTGCCACACTTTATAATACCAACCGGCGTCGCGGATGGCGGACATCACAATGCGATCGGCGTTGCGAAGGATTTCGAGGCGTTCTTCGGTGACTTCGCCGAGCAAGCGCACGGCAAGGCCAGGGCCCGGGAAGGGTTGGCGCCACACGACTTCTTTGGATAACCCCAGCGCGAGGCCGAGCAGGCGCACTTCGTCTTTGAACAATTGGCGCAGCGGCTCGACGAGTTTGAATTTCATGTTCTTCGGCAGGCCGCCCACGTTGTGATGGCTCTTGATGAGCGAGGCGGGGTTGCCGTCGATGGGCACGGATTCGATGACGTCAGGGTACAGCGTGCCTTGCGCGAGGAACTTGGCTTTGCCGACTTTGCGGGTGGCTTTTTGGAAGACGTCGATGAAGGTGTTGCCGATGATCTTGCGTTTGGTTTCGGGGTCGGTGACGCCTTTGAGTTTGCGCAGGAAAAGTTCGGCGGTGTCTTCGTACAGGAATTTGCAACTAAAGTTATCGCGGAAAAGTTTTTGTACCGCTTCGGCTTCGTTGGCGCGGAGCACGCCGTTGTTTACAAAAATGCAGGTGAGCTGATCGCCAATGGCGCGGTGGATGAGCGCGGCGGCTACGCTGGAATCCACGCCGCCGGAGAGGCCAAGGATGACGTGCTCGCCGCCGACTTGCGCGCGGATGTCCTCGACGGCTTGGTCGATGTAGCTGCGCATCGTCCACGTGCGCGCGCAGCCGCAGATTTTATGCACGAAGTTGCTGATGACCTTTTTGCCCTTGGGGGTGTGGACGACTTCGGGATGAAACTGCAGGCCGAAGAATCGGCGTTTACGGTTTTCGATTGCCGCGTGCGGGGAATTTTCTGTGATGGCGACGGTCTTGAAATCGGTGGGCAGCTTGGTGAGTTTATCGCCGTGGGAATTCCACACCTGCAAATTTTTTGGCAGTTTGCCAAAGAGCGCGCAACGGCCGTCCTTCACCGTGAGCTTACCTTTGCCGTATTCGCGTTTGGTACCGCGCTCTACTTTGCCGCCGAGATATTTGGCCATCAACTGCAGCCCAAAACAAATGCCCAACATGGGCACGCCGAGGTCGAAGATTTTTTTATCCGGCAAAGGCGCTTTGCGGCTGTACACGCTTTGCGGACCGCCGGAAAGAATGATGCCCTTGGGATTCAACGCGGCGATCTCGGCCGCCGGCGTGTGGTAAGGCAGGATTCGCGAAAACACCTTGGCCTCGCGAATGCGCCGCGCAATCACCTGTGTGTATTGCGATCCAAAATCAAGAATGACAATTTGCTCCCGCATCGGAAAAGCGGACACCCTGTCGTTTCCATTCGCGAAGGCGAGCCAAAAGTGTGCCCACTTTGGGGTCAGGTTGAGGGTTGATTGCATAAACCGTTCCCGTTGGGTTCTCCCTCAACCGAGATTGACACCTTCCCGCGCGGGCCCTAGGTTGAGCGGCCCTTTTACGGATTTACAAAAAATGCTGGAGATTATTGAAACACTTTTGGTGCTGCAAAACCGCGACCGCACCATCGTCCAAGGCCGCGCCGAGATTGTGGGGCTGGGGATCGAGCGCGTCTCGGTCAATGAACGCTCCGCCAACGCCGAGGCCGCGCAGGCCGATGCGGAACAGGCGGCCAAGGAATTGGAGGTCAAGAAAAACGCCCTCGAGATGGAGGCCGCCGGCGAGCAGACGAAGATCATCACCTATTCCAAGCAACAACTGGAGACCAAGGACAACACGCAATACCGCGCGTTGGTGAAGCAGATTGATAATTGCAAAAAGAACATCTCCAATTTTGAGACCGACGAGCTGATGGTGCTCGAGGAAATGGACGTAAACGCCGAGACGCAAAAGCAAACCAAGGCCGACCTCGATGCCGCCAATCATGACATGGCGACCGCGCTATCGGAAATCGACGAACGCGAAACGAATCTGCAAAAGCAAATCGGCGAGACTGAAACCCTCCGCGCCGAGACCGCCGCGCAGATTGATGAGGACACGCTTTCCCGGTACGATCGTTTGCTGAAAAAAGGCCGCTCCAACATCGTCGTCGGCGTGGAGCACGGTGCGTGCGGGGGTTGCCACATGAAGCTCCCCACCGCCGAAGTGGCCAACCTCAAGAGCAGTCAGGAAGTTAACTACTGCCCCAACTGCACCTGCGTAATCTACTACACTCGTGATATGAACTTGGCCGCTGAGGAAGCGTAGTTCGGCTTTTGGCCGAACTGATTTTCCTTCCCCAACTCTCTCAAACTCTTTACCCTTCCCGCACCTGGGAAGGGCGGAGGATCGCTTCCAATTTATTGGGAGAGGAAAGTCCGAACACCGCAGGACACGATGCCGCGTAACCCCGGTTCCGCCGGGGATACATTCGGGCAGCTCACTCGCGAGGGTGGGTTGACGGAAAGTGCCACAGAAAATATACCGCCACGGTTCGCCGGGGTAAGGGTGAAAAGGTGGGGCAAGAGCCCACCGCGCCAAGCGCAAGCAAGGCGGCACGGCAAACCCCATCGGGTGCAAGGCCAAATAGAGGGCACGGGCGGTCCGCCCCCGAATCGGAAACGGTTCAAGCCCCGGGTAAGGCCGCAACAGATAAATGATCCTCTCCGCAGGGCAACCCGCGCAGACAAAATTCGGCTTACAGCCCTTCCAAGGTTTTTTTCGGATGAAGAAAACAAGGCGCTACATAGAAGTCCTTGATCAGCCTTGGCCGGTGGCGTAGGGTGGCGGGTATGAAGAAAAAGGTCAGCATCTCATTTTATTTAGTGTCCGGAGGGATTGCCCTCTTTTTCATTGGCCTAATTTTTTTGGGCCTTTATTCCCAATGGTTTTCCAATCCTGTGCGCGCCTTGCTTGATGACATGAACAGTTTTAACCGCGCCTGGATTCCGGTCATCAGTAGTCTGCTCGTTGTGATTACTGGAACTATCTGGGGATTTGTGGATTGGATGCGTACCAGAACCCACAAGCGTAAATCGCAGACAGATCCGGCGTACGCAGACCAAACGGAACCACCGCCGGCTCACGGAATTATTGCATTTTGGGTTGGGTTTATTTTTTTTGTGGGATGCGCAATAGCGTTCGTCATGGTATTACTAATTGCCGGCGCATTTGT
>DQLO01000329.1 GCA_015660155.1 Verrucomicrobiota bacterium | reverse complement strand
CGCGATGCCGCTGTGCACGGCACCGTTTTTCATCGTGATCACCCACGCGCGCAGGTAGGGCGACACTTCTTTGTTCGGTTGCAAAATGGATTCCAAAATGCGTGTGCGCGATGCGCCTCGGCCGATGTGCGTGAGATCCGGGCCGACGCGTGTGCCGCGTTCATTCACTTGGTGGCAGTTGGCGCAGGTGGCGATTTTGCGATTGAAGAAAATGCGTTCGCCTGTGGCCGCGTTGGGTTTGCCGTCCAGCGTGTCAAGCCGTTTGAGCCACGCGACGGTATTTTTTGTGTCCGGTGGATTTTTGATGAACGGCTTGCCCATCGCGCGATTGGCGGCGGGTGAGTTCAACGCGGCCAATTGCTTTTGCCCACCCACTTCAAAATGTGCGCCCACCAAACTGCGCAGTGCCTCGGCGTGGAGGGCTGCATTTATTGTTTTGGCAATCTCCAGTAAGGTGCCGGAATCTGGCGATTCGCTGACGCCAAATACCGCCGTGGCCGCGAGCCGCAAATCAAGCGACTGCTTGTCATCGAGCGCCAATTTGCGCAGGGCGGCGTGGGCGGATTCATCGAGGTGGCTGCGCATTTTCCAAATGGCCTCGCGCCGGAGCGCTTTGTTTTTGGAGCCCATCCACGCGATGAGTTTTTTGGAATCGATCGCTTTATGGTCATCCGGAAAATACCGCAACACGTGCCCGCGCAATGTGTCGGATGTCCCCGCCTTTTCCAAAAGCGTCAGCGCAAACTTTTCGTTGAAGCGATCGGGATTCGCATTGCCATCCAATTCATCGAGACAGGCGAGATAGGCACGGAAGAGGCGGTAGTTTTGAGGGCCGCTATTTAAACGGGCAAGAATCTGAGGCCGGAGATTGACTTGCTTGGTGTCGGCCACCCAGCGGGCGTATTCGAATTGAATGATTGGCGCTGTATTTTGGCTTGGGACAGTTTGGTTAAATAACTTTTTTAAGAGAGGGTGGGAGAGAGAGGCATGCGTCAGCACAGATTGTTCCGTGTTGTTGAGTTTGACTGTGCCTTGCGCAATGAGATTGTGTGCTCCTAAATTTCTTTTTAGGCAAATTAACCACGCGTGACGAAGGAATGGGTCGGGATTATTGGCCGCCTGTTTGACGACCTCACCGTGTTCTTTCCAATTATGGTGAGGAATTTTTTTCTTGGTGATCTTCGATAGCGTTTGTTGATCATTTTTCGGCCAATCGAGATTTCCGATTGGCTTCGCCTTGAAATTTTTCACGGGCCGGATACGCCAGAGGCGGCCTTTTTTGTTTAGATTGTAGGAGCTGCTGCCCCAGTCGCTGAGGTAGAGGCAGCCGTCGGGGGCCATGGCGAGGCCGACGGGGCGGAAGGTGTCGCCGCCTTGGATGAGGGGGATCATCGTGGCGCTGACGGAGGTGCCTTTGCGTTTTAGGGCGTAGCTCTCGATGCGGTGATCGCCCCAGGAAGTGACGAGCAGGCGGCCTCGGTATTCCTGCGGGAAGGTGGGGGAATCGAAATGGATGACTTCGCACGGGGCTTCGCCGGTGCCGTGGATCATCGGGAGCGTGCCGCGCAGTTCGCCGTTCCACGCGAGGAAGGGGTGGTGGCCGGTGCGGCCGTATTTGTAGCGGTAGCCGTAGTCGCCGTCTTGCACGACGTGAAGCAGTCGGCAAGGCGGGCGATTGCCGGGGTCGTTGTCGACGGCGAAGATGCGGCCCCATTTATCGACGCATGTGCCGAAGGGATTCCAAAAGCCGCGGGCGATTTGCTCGAGCTTTTTGCCATCAGCGGTGCAGCGAAACACGCCACCGCCGATGCCGGCCGCGCCCTCGATTTTTACGCCATCACTGCCAAGCATCGTGTACGCGTGGCCGAGGTTTTCGCCGAGGCCGAAGATGAGATTTCCTTTTAGGTCAAAGCTCAATCCGCTGAGGCCATTGTGCGGATAAGTGCCGGTGGTTTTTAGGGTGATGATGTCTTCGGTTTTGTCGGCCTTGCCATCGTTGTTCGTATCGCGCACGCGGAGGATGCGGCTGCGTTCGGCGAGGTACACCCATCCGTTTTTGCCAATGCAAACATCCATGCCCATTTTGAGACCTTCATAAAAAATGCTGCGCTTGGCTTTGCCTTTTGCTGAAGGAGTGAACATCAGCACGCGATCGCGTTCGGGGCCTTTGTAATCTTTGGGGCGAAAATGGGTGTGGCTTTCGATGACGATCACTCGGCCTTTGGCGTCTACGCCGAGGCCGGTGGGGGTGACGATGTCGGGCGCTTCGGCGATGAGCTCGATGATGATGCGCGGGTCGGGCGACTTGGGTGCATCGTCAGCAGCAAACAAGGCGAAGGGCAGGGCGGCCAGAAGTGAAAGTGTTTTCATGGCAAAATGAATGGAGCCAGTGAACGGAGTCGAACCGTTGACCTGCTCATTACGAATGAGCTGCTCTACCAACTGAGCTACACTGGCGTGGGGCGCAATGTATCGGCGGGGGCTGGGGCGGGCAAGGAAATAGGAGTTGAACCGCCAAGGCGCAAAGACGCCAAGTTTTTATGGATTTATTCCTTGGCGTCTTTGCGCCTTGGCGGTTCAAATCATTAAGCCGTCGTTTTTCGCAATGATTGCCCGAGCATCCAACCGGCCCAAGTGCAAAGGAGGCAGAGGGCGACGGAAGCGGCTATGTTGGCGCCGGCTTTGGTCCAGTCATTTTTTTGGATGAGTTCGAGGGTTTGCAAACTGAAGGTGGAGAAGGTGGTAAAGCCGCCGCAGAATCCGGTGATGAGGAAAAGCGCGGTGGGGGATTTGCGTTGGTCGATTTCCCAGAACCCCGCCGCGATGCCGATGGCCAGTGAGCCGAGCACATTGGCGGCGAGGGTGCCGAAGGGGAAGGTTTCAAATCGCGCAAGCCCGACCTCCAATCCGTGTCGGCCGAGGCTGCCGAGTGCGCCGCCGAGGGCAATGCAAAGCCAAGTCATGCGCGGGATGTACACGCGCGCGCGGCGGTTGGCGAGGGTTTCTTAGCGAGGCGGGGTGAAGGGTTGGCGGATGATAACGCGGATGGTGCGGGTGGAAATCCAGTTGGTGGTATTATTGGGGTCGCGCCAAACCCATTGGCCGGAGGGATCGATCCAGCGACCGAGGGCGGGATCCCAAACTGCGTTGGCGGGGCGTTGGTTATTGTTGAACCACACAAAAGGGTCCACGTAATAATCGCCGTAGGTGCGATTGACATCGGTGCCGGCACGAACCCAAGTGGCCGCGAGCGGGGTGGTGGCGGAAAATGCGCGTTGGCTGGGGTCGTTGGGGTCGGGGTTTACGCGGTAGTTGAGCGGACGCACGGGGAGGCGGTAGCGGATGGGATGGCCTTTGCCCTGATTGGTGGGCTTGATCCAGCCGCGCGGGCCTACTTTTGTGCGGGGGGATGGAACGCGTTGGGCAATGGCGAGCTGTCCGCTGAAGGCCAGAGCCAAGGTAATGCTGAACGCGCGCGAGAAAGTTATTGTCCAAATACCAGCATTCATACCGTGGAGTTAGACGGGAAGCGAACGGGCGAGTTACCCGCGGGAGGGATTTGGTTGTTACCCTGTGCGGTTAGTCGCGGCGGCTGACGTTGGGGAGGACGTCGCGGAGGCGCACGTAGTCACTGAGGATATCGAGGGTTTCGCGCAGGGTGGCATCGAGGGTGAAGGTGTTGGAATCGTCCATCGGAATGGGCGAGGCGTCGGCTTGTTCCTTTTTGGGTTTTGGGGCGTCGAGTTTTTTGAGGGGCTTGTTGGCCTCGGCGTTTTTCACGCTGATTTCAAAATATTTTTCCACCGGGTGTTTGCGGCTGGCGCGTTCCTTGTTGCGGGCCTCGATGCGGGTTTTGTTGTTGGCGCGTTCTTTGCGGCGCTCGGTTTCGTTGAGGGAAACGGTTTTATCGGCCTGATGTTTTTTGGCGCGGGCGATGTCTTCGTTGATGTATTTGAAGTCGGCACTTTTCCCCACACGCTTGGCGGAGCTTTTGCGCAGGCTGGTGAGGAAGGGTTCCACGCGGTTGAGAACCTTGTAGGTGACCTTGGCAATTTTATCGGCCTCGAGTGCGCGGGGCAGTTTGGCTTCGCCCATTCCGAGGTGGTCGAAGATGGATGGCAGTTCCACATCCGAGAGCACGCCGAGGCGCTGGGTGGTGCTGCCGTTGATGCGGTAGAATTTTGAGATGGTAAACTTGAGGCGCCCGGAATCTTCACCGAGATTGGCGAGGATGCGTCGGTTGAGCGGCAGCAGTTGTTGGACAGTGCCTTTGCCGTGGGTGGCTTGGGAGCCGACAATTACGGCCCGGCCGTGATCTTGCAGTGCGGCGGCCACGATTTCGGAGGCGGAGGCGCTCATGGGGCTTACGGCCACCACGAGTGGGCCATCGTAGACGATGCCGCGTTTGGTGTCGCCGAGCACTTTGTTTTGGCTGCGGAAATCTTTTACCTGCACCACGGGGCCGACGTCGATGAAGAGGCCGGTTATGTTGACGGATTCCTGCAGGATGCCGCCGCCGTTCATGCGGAGGTCGAGAACGATGCCGTCTACTTTTTCTTTTTTGAGGCGCTCGAGGAGAGTGCGGCAGTCGTCGGAGGATTTGCTGTAAAAGCCGGGTAGATTGAGGATGCCAAGTTTTTCGGTTTTGCCGTTCACCTTGCGTTCGATGATGTAGGCTTTGGCGAGGGAGTCCTCGAGCTTTACGACGTCGCGGGTGATTTTGATAATCTTTGATTCGCTCTTGCCGGCGGGGATAATGGTGAGTTCCACGATGGTGTCTTTTTTGCCGCGAATGAGTTGGACAACGTCGTTGATCCCCATATCGATCAAGTCGGTGGCTTCTTTATCGCCGGGGTTTCTTACGGCGATGATTTTGTCATTGGCGTGGATGAGGCCGCTTTTTCCGGCGGGACCGCCGGGCATAATGCGCACGATTTTGGTGTAGCCTTCGTCGGTGGTCAGCACGGCGCCGATGCCGGTGAGCTGCATGTCGATGCTGTTGATGTCAAAATTCTTGGCCTCGATGGGGCTCATATAATCCGAGTGCGGATCAAAGGCGCGGGTGAGGGCGCTCAGATATGTTTCGAGTTTGTCGTCCAGCTCATTGGCCTTCATTCGTTTGAGCAGGCGCTCGTAGCGGCGGGATATTTTCTTGCGGCTTGCGGTGAGTTTTTTTGGGTCGGACTTGGCGGTGTCGCTTTTGTCGAGGGCCAGGATGTCGTTGAGCACCTCGAGCTTGACGCGGGAATGCCAGAGTTTGCGCGCGGCGCCGTTGTCTTTGGGCCAGGGTTCCTTGGTGCGCAGGGTGAGGAAGCGTTCTTTTTTTGTAAAATCGAATTTGCCCTTCAGGAATTCATCCACCCATTGTTGGCGCTCGGTGAGGCGCTTGAGAAAGAGGGCGTAGATTTCATTGGAGGGGCGGGGGTTGCCCATTTTCACGTGGTCATCGAGGGTGGTGCCGTATTTTTTGGTAAGGGCGTCCACATCGGATTGCAGGAAAATCATGTGGCTGAAATCCAGCAGGTTGAGGTAGCGATCCAGGTGATGTCCGGCGATTTCGTCGTTGAGGCCGGTTTGGCG
>DQLO01000120.1 GCA_015660155.1 Verrucomicrobiota bacterium | reverse complement strand
TCCGCGCGTTCGCCGTGCAACACTGCGCGCGTGACTTCTTCGTCCGGCGACTTCGCATCCAGACTATACGCGCCCGGCAAATCAATAATGGAAAATTCATTGCCGTGCCGGTCGCGCCCCGTGCCCAGTTTTTTCTCAACCGTGACCCCCGGATAATTCGCCACCTTTTGGCGCAAGCCGGTCAGCGCGTTGAAGAGCGTGGTCTTGCCCGTATTCGGATTACCGACGAGCGCAAACAATCGGTCACGAGCCATGACGAAATTTATTGAACGAAGATTTGCGCCGCATCGCGCGCGCGCAACGCCAGCCGAGCGCCACCCACCTCAAACTCAATCGGACACCCCAACGGAGCCCGCCGCACCAGCCGTATCGGCGCACCCGGCAGAAGCCCCATCTCACGCAACCTTTCACCCCCGGATCCGTTCAAACTCATCTCACCCAAATCCGCAGTTTCACCGACGCCGAGTTGGCCTATTGCTCTTTTGTCATTCATGTGGCGGAAAGAACTCTATTGCAATCGAGTCTCATTTGCAAAGAATTATTTTAATGAAATTTCTCCCCTTTTTTAGTTGTTTTTTCGTGAAAAGCGCCGGTGCAATTCCGTCATTGTGGCGGTCACATTTTTCAGCGAACCCACCAGCACATAGCATTTGAACGAATAATCGCCCGGTCGCAAGGCCCTCGGATGGCTGATTCGAAACACACAATTCCACTTCACCACCTTCTGTGACGCAAACCGAAACCGGCCGTAGCCAATTGGCTTGAACTCCTTCGCCGGCAGCCCCGGCGACCACACGCCCATCGCATGCTTTTTGTCGGGCGTGGACAAAATCACCGGATGCTGCTGCTCACCCGGACCATTGGATAGCGGCGCCAACTTTTGCGTCGCTGGATCGAACGTCCAAAACTTGGAGAATGCCGGCGGCATATAACCCGTCACCGCCTCAAACACTGCATGCTTGTGCACCTCTCCCTTCGGGATCGTGAACGTGACATGATAGCCAATCGCATGCGGCAAACCGTGTGCGCCAATCGTCACGGTTTTCTTCAGCACATGATTTGAAAGCGCAGTTTTGTTTTTGGCCAGTTGACCGCCGGACTTCTCGCCGGGCCGTAACCAAAACGCCATCTGCGAAAGCGTGCTCAACACATTCCCCTTGGCTGTCAGCGCATGCAACACGCTGGTGCTCTTCGGCCCCGCGCCATCAAAAAGTGATCCGGCCTCGGTTGGATTAAACGTCTCGGCTGTCAACGCCGTCCCCGCGTCCAAGTTTGACGCCGACTGCAACTGCCGTCCGTGATCGGCGCTATCGATGAATCCGCGGCCGTTCCAGGTCAGTGAGTGGATTGCGCCCGCTAGTCGACTGGTCGTGGTGATGACAATTTCCGAAGGCCCCGCCTTGGCACGGATTTGCGCATCACCGGCAACCGCCCCCTTAACCGAGGTCGCCGCCAACAATGCTAACCAACCGAGGAACCGCACTATTTCCCCTTCGCATACGTCTTGTAGGCCTCGGCGATCTTCGCGGCTTTTTCGTCGCCGTTGTGGAAGATCACGCGGTGACGGAGGTTGATGCTTTTGCCTTTCTTCAGCGTGAAACTGCCGTCCTTGCCTTGCCCAAGACTTTTCAATCCAAAGGGGTTAGCGGTGAAGAGGCCGTAGGTGCGCACGTGCCAGGCAGTGGGATGGCGGAAGCTCTTGGGGTGGTTGAGGATGGCGACGCCAACGGTCTTGCCATTGACGGGGCCGTGATAATCGACCCATTCGGCGCGCTTGCCCCATGCGGCTTTGTCGGTGATACCGTTGCTGTTGACGATGCGGCCTCCCTTTTTGCTGTCCACATCCATGCTGGTGGGCACGCGCACACTGAAGCCGGCATCTTTTTTATCGGTCAGCAAACAGTCGCCATGCTCGGCAGTGAATGTGATGTCCACATCGATGATGTGATGGCCGTTCGCAACGCGGAAGGTGTGGGTTCGGATGTCGGCCAAAAGTTTTTTGCCATTGCTGCCCACGTAATCATTGCGCGTGATGATGACGGCGGTGTCGCCGCCTTTCACTGTGACGAACTCGCGATGCACGGTGGCACCCAGCCCCGCGAGGCGTTTTTTCTTTTGCTCCGCATTGCCGCCGCGCTCGTTGATGGTCAGCGGCTCGTGCCAAGTATCAAACCCCGCCACGCCTTGGTGCCCGAACCACAGTGAGCGATGATGCGGATGGTCGTGTCGCTCGCCCTCGCGTTTCTCCACGGGATAGGCCCGCGTCATCTCCGCCCCATTGGGCCCGATGACCGGCCACAGAAACGGTTTGTTGCTCTGCCCAACGATGTATCGCGTAAAAAGTTTGCCATCGTATTTCACCGTCACGCCGGCCTTGATTTTTTCAACGTTAAACTCACCCGCCTGCACGGTTGAATAAACAGCGAATAGAATTCCGAAAACAATGAGTCGAGAGTGTGCTTTCATGCGAAGCGATAGCGTGACGCCGAAAACCAGTATGCTCAAGCGCGAATGACGGGCATATCG
>DQLO01000246.1 GCA_015660155.1 Verrucomicrobiota bacterium | reverse complement strand
GTGGCGATTGTCGCGTCGGCGCGCCAAACGAATGAGGAACTTTATTTGCTGAAAAAACTGGCCGACAAATTTGAGGCCATCACCGACTCCGTGCCGCGCAATGGCGAGGGCGATCACCTTTTGGTGAACGCCGACAAAAACCCAAATAGCAACGGCGCGCGGCTCATCGGCATCGCCGGCGAAACGCTCGGTACAAATCTGCCGCCGATCGCCGAAGGCATCGAGAGCGGCGCGATCACGACGTTGATCGTCTTCGGCGAAGACGTCACGCAACTCGGCATCAGCGAAGCGCTTTTGGAGAAACTGGACTTACTGATTGTGAGCGATATTTTCCCCAACGCCACCACGGCCAAGGCGCACTATCTTTTGCCCGGCTGCGCGTATGCGGAAAAGCGCGGCACATTCACAAACGTAAAAGGCCGCGTGCAGAAATTTATGAAAGCCCTCGACGCTTCCGGCGATGCCCGCGCGGAATGGGAGTTCCTGCACGAACTCGTGGAAAACGTGACCGGCCAAAACGGGTTCAGCACCATCGAAGGATTGTTCAACCAAATGACCACCGAAGTGGACGCCTTCAAAGCCAAAGAACTCAACTGGGCCGCGCTGGGCGATGACGGGGTGACGGTGGATTTTTAAATGACCAATTGGTTCTACAACCTCACTCCGAACGAGCAGTTTGCGATTTTCAGTTTGCTGAAAATTGTGATCGCGGTGTTTGCGGTGGTGCTGCCGATGGTCGCGTATTCGGTGGTGGCGGAGCGGCGCATCTCGGCGTGGATCCAAGACCGCATCGGCCCCAATCGCGTGGGGCCGTTTGGCCTGCTCCAACCGGCGGCCGATGGGCTCAAGTTTATCCTCAAGGAAGACTTCACGCCGGCGTATGCGCGCAAGGTGTATTTCTGGCTGGCGCCGGCGGTGGCGATGGTGCCGGCGCTGATGACGCTCGCGGTAATTCCCTTCGGCTCCAAACTCGGCTCGCAGCAAGCGGTCATCGCGGATTTGAACGTCGGCATTTTGTTCACGTTTGGCATCGTGTCGCTCGGCGTGTACGGCATCGTGCTGGCGGGCTACGCGAGCAATTCCAAATACCCCTTCCTCGGCGGCATCCGCAGCAGCGCGCAAATGATTTCGTATGAAATCGCGATGGGCATGAGTGTGATTCCGGTGTTCATGCTGGTGGGTGATTTGAATTTGTCGGCGGTCATTGAATATCAAAAAAACGGCATGTGGCTGATCCTCAAGCAGCCGATTGCATTTGTGATTTTTCTGGTGGCGGCCTTCGCGGAAACCAATCGGCTGCCCTTTGATATGCCCGAGGCGGAATCGGAATTGGTGGGCGGCTATCACACCGAATACAGCTCGATGAAGTTCGCGCTCTTTTTTCTCGGCGAATACGCGGCGATGATCGCCGTGAGCGCGATGATGGTGGTGCTCTTTCTCGGCGGCTGGACGCTCCCCTTCGCCGGCCTCAACGAGACGGCCGAATCTCTGGGAATGGGGCTCTTGCAAGTCGGCATTTTCATCGGCAAACTGCTGCTGTTTATGGGCCTGTTTATTTGGGTGCGCTGGATGCTGCCGCGCTTCCGTTACGATCAGCTGATGGACATCGGCTGGAAACGCTTTGTGCCGCTGGCGCTGGCAAACATTGTGGTGACGGCGATTTACCTGTATTTAACCCACGGAAAATAAATGGCCATCAAAGTCCAACGCGTAAAACTGAGCCTCTGGGAACGCCTCTTCATTCCCACGTTGTGGAATGGATTCAAGGTCACGCTCGGCCATTTTCTTTCGTTCAAGAAATCAAAAGTTTACGCCGAGAAAAACAAGGACAACAAATTCAAAGCCACGCTCAGTTACCCCGAAGAGCTTTGGACCGTGCCGCCCGGCTTTCGCGGCGCGCCCTATCTCGTGAGCGATCAGGAAGGCGCAACCAAATGCGTGAGCTGCCAACTTTGCGAATTTGTGTGCCCGCCCAAAGCCATCCGCATCACGCCGCCCGGCGAGGATGGCGAGGCCGCCCATCGCGAGGGCGCGGAGAAGATGCCCAAGGAATTTGAGATCGATATGCTCCGCTGCATCTTCTGCGGCTACTGCGAGGAGGTTTGCCCCGAGGAAGCCATCTATCTCGCCAAGGATTATTACGAGGGCTATGACGACGAAAAGATGCGCCGTGACTACGCCCTCACCGGCAGCAACCGCGAGGAAATGATTTTCAACAAAGACAAACTCCTCGAACGCGGCGGCACGCACCACGATCGCATTAAGAAATGGGAAAAGAAAACGGCGGATGCCAAGGCGCAGGAAACTTTCCCTGTCGGGGAAAATCCCAAGGCTGAATGACCCCGTAATGGAAATCCTCTTCTACATCTTCAGCGCGCTCACCCTGCTTTGCGGATTGTTGGTGGTGTTTAATCCGTTCAGCCGCAATCCCGTCACCAGCGCGATGTTTCTCGTGCTCACTATTATTTGTATGTCGGGGCTGTTCGTTCTGCTCAAGGCATTCTTTTTGGCGGCGGTGCAAATTCTCGTGTACGCCGGCGCGGTGATCGTGCTTTTCCTGTTCGTCATTATGCTGATGAACATCAAGGAAGAAGAACGCCAACGCTTCCGCAAGTTCGGCACCTTCCTTGGCGCGGCCGCGGTGGCGGGGTTGGCGTGGATATTGGTGACCACCGTGATGAACTCCCGCACCGGTGAACGCAGCGTGGCCAACAACACAGGCGAAACGAAAGAACTCGGCGAATTGCTTTTCACAAACTACGTGCTGCCTTTCGAAATTGTGTCGCTGCTTTTGTTGGTGGCGATGGTCGGTTGTATTTTGCTCAGCAAAACCCCGGAGACTGAGGAGGAAGCCGAATGACCCACGTCGGCCTCGAACATTATCTCGTGGTGAGCGCGGCGCTGTTTTGCCTTGGGCTGCTGGGCGTGGTCATCCGCCGCAACCTCATTGTCATGTACATGAGCCTCGAGCTGATGCTTAACGCCGCAACCCTCGCGCTCGTCGCCTTTTCCCATCACCAACCGCCCTCGCCGCACGGCTCACCGTTGGACGGACAAATCATGGTGTTTTTCATCATCACCGTCGCCGCCGCCGAAGTGGCCGTGGGCCTCGCGCTCATCGTGGCGCTCTACCGCAAACGCCAAACCACCGACGTGGCCGACCTCACCTCGATGAAACTCTGACCGATGACCGATTCCGAACTCAAGCTGACCCTCGCGATGGTCGTCCTGTTCCTGCCGCTGTTGGCGGCGGCGTGCATTGGGCTTGGCGCGCGGCGTTGGCGTGGGTTGAGCGCGGGCCTTTCGCTGGGGGCCTCGATCATCGCATTTGTGTGCAGCCTCATTTTGTTTATCAAATTCCACGGCGCACCCTCCAGCATTGTGCCGGCGACAGATGCCGCGTTCAACGGAATCCAATGGCTGCATCTGGGCGATTTCAAAGTGGACTTCGCCGCGCTCATCGATCCGCTCAGCCTGTTGATGCTGCTCATCGTCACCACCGTTGGCACGCTGGTGCAAATTTTTTCGCTGGCCTATATGAAAACCGACGCGGGCTATTCGCGCTACTTCGCCGGCCTCAGCCTCTTCCTGTTTTCCATGCTCGGCATCGTGCTGGCCTCGAACCTTTTGCTGCTGTTTATTTTTTGGGAACTCGTGGGCGTCTCCAGTTATCTGCTCATCAGCCATTGGTTTGAAAAACCCGCCGCGGCCGATGCCGGCAAGAAAGCCTTCATCACCAACCGAATTGGCGACTTCGGATTTCTGCTCGGCATCCTGTTCGTGTGGCAGCTTCACGGCACCCTCGACATCACTGCACTGGCCGGCATGGGCGCGGTGACCACAACAGCGGGCTTGTTAATTTTCTGTGGTGCCGTGGGCAAGAGCGCGCAGTTCCCGCTGCACGTGTGGCTGCCGGACGCGATGGAGGGCCCCACACCGGTGAGCGCGCTCATCCACGCCGCCACCATGGTGGCCGCCGGTGTTTATATGCTCTGCAAACTGTTCTTCCTGTTCACCGCCGACGCACTGGTGATCATCAGTTGGGTGGGCGGCATCACCGCGCTGCTCGCGGCGTTGATGGCGATCCAGCAAAACGACCTCAAACGCATCCTCGCCTATTCCACGCTGTCGCAGCTTGGCTACATGGTGATGGCTGTGGGCTGCGCGGGGCCGGCGGCGAGCCTGTTTCACCTCACCACCCACGCGGCGTTTAAGGCGCTGCTGTTCCTCGGCGCGGGCGCGGTGATTTATTCCTGCCATCACGAACAGAATATTTGGAAACTCGGCGGGTTGCGTAAGAAGCTGCCATTGACCTACCGCACCTTTGTCATAGGCGCGCTGGCGCTGGCGGGCTTCCCGTTGATGAGCGGATTCTTCAGCAAAGACGCCATCCTCGCGCAGGCCTTCGTGGCCAATCAACCGCTCTTTTACCTCGGCGTGGCGGTGGCGCTGCTCACGGCATTTTATATGATGCGGTGCGTGCTCGTGGCGTTCCACGGTGAGGCGCGCGGCGAAGCGGCCAAGGAAGCTCACGAGGCTCCCGGCGAAATGACACTGCCGCTCATCCTCCTCGCCGTGTTGAGCATTGGCTTGGGCTGGCACTATTTTGGATTGAGCAAGTTTCTTTTTAATCCTGACATTTGGCTCGGCATCAAAGTCTCGGGCGTGGTCATTCCCAATGAAATTACCCACTCCGCCGAACTCACTGCAATGATTGCCGGCACTGCCGCGAGCTTGACGGGGCTCTTCCTCGGCTGGATGGCCTATCGCGGCGTAAAGCAAGACCCCCTTCCCGCGATGCTCGGCGCACTGGCGCGGGGGATGCGCGACAAGTTTTACTTCGATGAACTTTACGCGTGGCTCAACCAATGGACGCAGGAACGCCTGTCGCATTACGCCGCTTGGTTCGACCGCTGGATCATCG
>DQLO01000313.1 GCA_015660155.1 Verrucomicrobiota bacterium | reverse complement strand
TTCGTTACCTTATGGCCTTGCCCCCTTGAACCTTAGTGCTTGAACCTCAACCCTTCAAGGCGAGCGAAGCGAGGGTTCGAAAATTTTTCCCACGCCACGCCACAAAAAATCGTCTCGGCAGGGACTCGCTTCCGCGCTTCTGTGGATACTCGCAACGTGTCTCTACCCAAATAGACCCTCCATCTGGGGGCTTTGGGGCAATTAATGGGCAACTCAATTCACGCAAGGCTTGCGTCGGTTCCTTGCCTTGCGTTTAACTGCCACGGCAATTTATGGATTTGGAACTATTGACGAAGGCGAAGGCTTACGGGTTTTCGGACCGGCAGATTGCGCATCTCACGGGGCGCTCGGAGGATGAAGTGCGGGCGGAGCGCAAGGCGGCGGGGCTGGTGCCGAGCTATCGGCTGGTGGATACGTGCGCGGCGGAGTTCGAGGCGTACACACCATATTACTATTCCACGTACGATCGTGGCGATGACGAGATAAATCCTTCCGACCGCAAGAAGGTGATGATTCTCGGCGGCGGCCCGAATCGGATTGGGCAGGGGATTGAGTTTGATTACTGCTGCGTGCACGCGGCGTTCGCGCTGAAGGAGGATGGGTTCGAGACGTTGATGGTGAATTCGAATCCGGAAACAGTTTCCACTGATTACGACACGAGCGACAAATTGTTTTTTGAACCGCTCACGCTCGAGGATGTGCTGCACATTTATGAGCGCGAGAAATGCTGGGGCGTCATCGCGCAGTTCGGCGGGCAAACACCGCTGAATCTCGCGCTCGATTTGCAGGCTAATGGCGTGAACATTCTGGGCACGAGCCCGCAAAGCATCGAGCGCGCGGAGGACCGTGAAATGTTTTCCGCAATGCTGCACAAGTTGAACATCCCGCAGCCGCCCAACGGTCTGGCCACCAACGAAGAGGAAGCGCTGGCTGCCGCGCACAAGCTGGATTATCCCGTGCTGGTGCGGCCGTCGTTTGTGCTCGGCGGGCGCGCGATGCAGATTGTGTATTCGGACAACGAGCTGCGTCATTACATGCAGCACGCGGTGGAGGCATCGCCGGAGCGGCCGGTGCTCGTGGATAAATTTCTGGAAGACGCCACCGAGGTGGATGTGGATTGCATCGCCGACGCCAAGAACGGCACCTTCGTCATCGGTGGCATACTCGAGCACGTGGAGTTTGCCGGCGTGCACTCGGGCGACGCGGCGATGGTGCTGCCGCCGCACGCGCTCTCGCAGTCGGCCATCGACACGATGCGCGAGTACACCCACGCGATGGCCGCCGAGCTGGAGGTCACCGGCCTGATGAATGTGCAGTACGCGGTGAAGGGCGAGATTGTTTATGTGCTGGAGGTCAACCCGCGCGCGTCGCGGACGATTCCGTTTGTCAGCAAAGCCATCGGCGTGCCGCTCGCCAAACTCGCCGCGCAAGTGATGGCCGGAGCGAAGCTCAGCGAGCTGGGGTTCACCGAAGAAATTTGGCCGAAGTATTGGGCGGTGAAAGAGTCGGTGTTTCCGTTTAATAAATTCGTCGGGCAGGACATTATTTTGAGCCCCGAGATGCGGTCCACCGGCGAGGTGATGGGGCTCGATGAAGACCTCGGCGTGGCCTACGCCAAAAGCCAAATGGCCGCCAACACGCCGTTGCCATTGGAGGGCAAAGTGTTCATCAGCGTCAGTGACGCACACAAAGACGAAGTGCCCGCGTTGGCCAAGGGTTTTGTCGAGCTTGGCTTCGAGCTCGTCGCCACCGGCGGCACGGCGAAGGTCATCGAGGAGGCGGGGCTAAAAGGGGAGCGCGTAAACAAGCTCGCCGAAGGCCGCCCGAACTCGCTGGATTTGCTAAAGAACAATGAGCTGCAACTCGTCATCAATACCCCCACCGGCGAAGTGCCCCGCAGCGACGAAGTGCAAATCCGCACCAGCGCCGTCTACACCGGCACCCCAATTATGACCACCATCAGCAGCGCCAAAGCCGCCGTGAACGGAATCCGCTCCATCAAAAAATCCGGCTACGGCGTGCGGACGGTGCAGGAGTTTCATTGATTTTTTACCACAGAGACACAGAGGTCACAGAGAATTTGAAATGGTTTCCCTCTGTGCTCTCTGTGTCTCTGTGGTAAGAGAAAGTGCTTCAACAAACCCACGCGCCTTCGCCAAAGTTTCTTCATATTCCATTTCCGGATCGGAATCCGCCACGATGCCGGCGCCGACTTGGAAGTGCACTTGGCCTTCTCGCACGATGGCGGTGCGGATGGCGATGTTGAATTGGCTTTCGCGGTTGAACCCGAGATAGCCGAGGCTGCCGGTGTATGGGCCGCGCGTGACGGGTTCGAGTTCGTCGATGATTTCCATCGCGCGAAACTTTGGTGCGCCGGTGATGCTGCCGCCGGGGAAACATTCGCGCAACGCGCCGAGGTGCGAAAGCTCCGGCCGCAACCTTCCTTCGACAGTCGAAACCAAATGCTGCACTTGCGGAAATTTTTCCAGCCGCATCAACTCCGGCACGGCGATGCTGCCGAATTCGCACACGCGGCCGAGATCGTTGCGCAGGAGATCGGTTATCATCACCAACTCGGCGCGTTCCTTTTCGCTGGATTGCAATTCGTAGGCGAGTTGGGCGTCGCGTTGCGGATCGGTGTCGCGCGGGCGGGTGCCTTTGATGGGCCGCGCTTGGATGTGTTGACCGCTGAGACGCAGAAAACGCTCGGGACTGGACGAGGCGATTTGGAAATTGCCCGCATCAAAATAAGCCGAAAAAGGCGCGGGGCTGGCGGCGTGCAGTGCCCGATGAAATTCCCAGCCATCGCCGGCCCACGGGGCGGTGAGGCGTTGGGAAAGGTTGACCTGGTAAATATCGCCGGCGCGGATGTAGTCGAGGGCGCGGCGGGTGGCGGTGATGAAACTTTCGCGGGTGAAGTTGGAGGTTGGGGGAGGGACGAGTTCCACCTCGTCCGTGTTTTTTTCAAATTGATTTGGGACGAGGTGGAACTCGTCCCTCCCGAGTTGTTCGTGCCACCAATTGGCTTGTTGGCGGGCGCGGGATTCGTTGCGGGAACCATCGGCGGCGAGGCCGGTGGCGACTAGCCAAGTTTTACCGAGGTGATGGTCGAAGATGGCGAGGCTGTCGTAAAAGCCCACGGCGCAATCGGGCAGTTCGAGGTCGTTCACCGCGCGTGCGCGC
>DQLO01000266.1 GCA_015660155.1 Verrucomicrobiota bacterium | reverse complement strand
CGCGAACCGATCGTCCGATTGCAGGCGATGCGCGTGGAGTTAGTTTTTCCTGCCCATGTGAAAGGGATCAGTGTTGAACCGGTTGAGCTGGGTCCGAACGAAACGAAGGTCAACCTGAAGGTTCGGTTGACTGATCGCATCGGCCCGTTCAACGCGCCTCTGAAAATTCGCGCCACGACGACTACGGCGCCTCGGCACATGGCGGAAAAAGAAATCGAGTTTGTTGCGCCTTCGCGTTAACCCGAAACACCGGGTCGTCCCTCATCATTCTTGATGGATGGGGATTATTTTTTCTTGGGGCGATTCGGTCTCGGTTTGCGCGGGGGGCGGACGGGGTCTTGCTCTGGGACTTTGTATTGGGCGCGGAGGCGTTTGAGTTGGGCGAGGAGGTCGGACTGTACTTTTTTGTAGTCGCTGTTGCCGTAGACGCTGGTGAGTTCGTTGGGATCCTTGCCGAGGTCGAAGAGTTCCCACTCATCGTTTTGGTAAAAGTAAATGAGCTTGTGGCGGCCGTTGGTGACGCCGTAGTGGCGGGCGACGCTGTGCGCGCCGGGGAATTCGTAGTAGTGATAATAAAAATGCGTACGCCAATTTTTTGGCGTGCGGCCTTTGAGCAGCGGTACGATGCTGTGGCCCTGCATGTCGGCGGGGGATTTTACGCCGGCGATGTCGAGGAAGGTTTCGGCAAAGTCGAGGTTGGAAACGATGTCGGTGTTGCGGCTGCCGGGTTTGATGACGCCGGGCCAGCGGACGAGTAGCGGCATGATGAGGCTTTCTTCGTACATCCAGCGTTTGTCGTACCAACCGTGGTCGCCGAGGTACCAGCCTTGGTCGCTGCTGTAAATGACGATGGTGTTTTTGGCGAGGCTGCTGGCGTCGAGATAATCGAGCACGCGCCCGAGGTTGTCGTCCACGCTCTGCACGCAGCGGAGGTAATCCTTGATGTAGCGCTGGTATTTCCATTTCACCAATTCTCTGCCCTGCAGATTGGCTTTGCGGAAGGCTTCATTTTTGGGGCCGTAGGCGGCGTCCCAGATTTTCTTTTGGGCGGCGTTGAGGTTGTTGGGGCCGGCGTTGAGCTTGAGGTCGTTGGCGCTGAGATGCCGCGCGACGGTCATCGCTTGTTTGTGCGCGGCGGAAGTACGGCCTTCGTAATCGTCCCACAAAGTTTCCGGCTCGGGGATGTCCACGCCGTCGAACATATTCAAATACTTCGGCCCCGGTTGCCAGTTGCGGTGCGGGGCTTTGTGTTGGTACATCAACATAAAGGGTTTAGATGTGTCGCGATCATTCTTGAGCCACGCGAGGGCTTTATCGGTGATGATATCGGTCGTATAACCGGTGTGTTTCACGGTGACGACGTTGCCCTCCGCGTTCGTCGTTTTCATTGGCGGATTGTAATAAGGCCCTTGGCCGACGAGCACATCGAAATAATCAAAGCCCGTCGGCGTGCTTTTCAAATGCCATTTGCCAATCATCGCCGTGGCGTAGCCGGCCTTGCCGAGCAGTTTGGGAAACGTCATTTGCGAGCCATCGAACGTGAGCCCGTTGCGGTAGTAGCCGTTGAGGTGATTATATTTGCCGGTAAGAATCACCGCGCGGCTTGGCCCGCAAATGGAATTGGACACATAACATTTCTCAAAAAGCATCCCCTCCTTCGCCAGCCGATCCATATTGGGCGTGGTGTTAATCTTCGAACCATAAGCGCTGATGGCGTGCGCCGCATGGTCGTCGGTGAAGACGAATAGAATGTTCGGACGCTGTGCAGCGTGGAGTGATGGCAGCAGAAGCAGCCCCAATAGGAAAAGAGTGGTGCGTTTCACGTGTGCGTCGATGCAAGCACTCAATTGGCCCGAAGGCAAGACACAGATTTACTCGGATTCTTCAGGAGTCGATTCGGGCTCATCATTCTTCGGCACGAGCTTGGCGAGCACGAAGCCGGCGAGCGTCCAGCCCACGAGGTGATCGAAGACCATAAATCCGGTAAACGAATTGGAGAAAGCCCACCACGACCAGCCGGGGAGGATGGCGGTGACGATGGCGAACAGCGAGAAAAACACCGTGACGCCCACGCGACAGCCCGTGCCCGAGTGCGAAAGTTTGGTGAGCAGAAACGTGACGAACAGCGCGCCGAGGAGGTTGTAAATAAACTGGTGCACCATCGATTCCGCCATTCCGCTACGGCCATTGAGCCGCACAGCGAGAAACACCGAGACGCCGGATTCGCTTTGCTTCATCGCCGTTTCCATTGCCGCTTTATCGTTCATATCGGGATGGGGCAAATGGTACATGCCGTCGGTTTTGGCATTGGCTTTGATTGCCTCCACCATCGCGGCCTCGTTTTCAAATTTGTTGAGTGAATCGTGAAACCACGGCAGGGCCATATGCGAAATGCCTTGCCAGACAAAAATAACAAAGGCGGCGGCAAGCGCAGCGAGGAATGAGCGGGAGTTCATGTGTGTTTGGGTTGATCCGGTTCATCCGGAATCGGCTCGGAGGTTATGTTAATTTGCCGCGGATATCGAGTCAGCTTCCTTCGTTTCCTCATCTTCGCGAACCCATTTTTGCCAACCGCGAAATTGCAGCAGCATCACCACCACACTGCACAACATATTGGCGATGCTTACGGTCATGTAACCGTAACTGAACCAAAAAATGTTCGCCCCAATGCCCATTACGAATCCCATTCGGTTGCGATTGCCCAGCATGTATATGGAAAGAAACGTAAACACCATCGCCGCCCAATCGCAGCCGTAATATTGAAACGCATTGTCGCGCAGATAATCCATAGCGCGGGGATTGAACCGCCAAGAGGCAAAGACGCCAAGAAAAAAACAAACTTGGCGTCTTTGCGGTTCAAAAAAATCTGCAATTAACCCTTGCGCATCTTCGCGCACTGCCGATACTTGGCCAACCACACACGTTCTTATGGCACACAAAACATTCATCAAATCCTACACTCGACGCGACATCCTCAAGGCCGGCGCGGCTTCGGCCATCGCGGTGAACTTTCTCCCCTCCCGCGTCTTTGGCGCGAATGAACGCCTCGCCGTCGCCGGCATCGGCGTGGGCGGCAAGGGCGGCAGCGACATCAACGGCGCGGGCCGGATTGGCGACGTCGTTGCACTTTGCGATGTGGACTTCCGCCGTGGCGCGGGCGCGGCCAAGAATTTTCCCAAGGCCAAACGCTTCACGGACTTCCGCGAGATGCTCGACAAAATGGGCAAAGAGATCGACGCCTGCACCGTGTCCACCCCCGACCACACGCACGCCCCCGCCGCCATCCGCGCCATGCGCCAGGGCATTCATGTTTATTGCCAAAAACCGCTGACCCACACCGTTTGGGAAGCGCGCCAAATGCGCCTCGAAGCCGAGAAAAATAAAGTGTGTACCCAAATGGGAAACCAAGGCACCGCGATGACCGGCATGCGCGAGGGCGTCGAGGCGTTGTGGGCGGGCGCCATTGGCGAGATCACGGAATGTCACGTGTGGACCAACCGCCCCGTGTGGCCCCAGGCGCCCGGCGTCACCAAGGCATTGCCCGCGCAAGCCGTGCCGGATCATGTGGATTGGAATTCCTTCATCGGCCCGGCCAAGATGCGCCCGTACAACGCCGGTTATCATCCCTTCAAATGGCGCGGCTGGTGGGATTACGGCACCGGCGCAATGGGCGACATGGCCTGTCACACCGCCAACCTTGCCTACATGGGCTGCCGCCTAACGCAACCCACTTGGGTGGAGCCCATCACCGTCGGCCCCATCAACCCCGAGACCTTTCCCGCGTGGGCCGTTATTAAACTGACGTTCCCGGCGATAAAGAGCCGCGGTGAAGTGGACTTTTTTTGGTACGAAGGCAAACAAAACGGCAAAAAGAAACTGCCGCCCGCCGAGCTGTTTCATGGAAACAACCCGCCCGCCAGCGGCTCGCTGATGGTCGGCACCAAAGGTATCCTCTACTCGCCCAATGACTACGGCGCGGCGTGGAAACTCCTTCCCGCGCCCGGCGGCAAAGCCGCGCCGGAATTTGAGAAACCCGATCCCGTGCTCGCCCGCAACAACAAAGGCGATGTCGGAATGAAACTCGAATGGGCCGAAGCCATCAAGGCCAACAACCCCAAGCTCGCCCTCTCCAACTTCAACCACGCCGGCAATTTCACCGAAGCCATTCTGTTGGGCAACATCGCCATGCGCGTCGGCGAAGGCTTCGACTGGAACGCCAAGAAACTCCAATCCTCAAACAAAAAAGCCACCGCGTTCGCCACCAAAGACTACCGCGCCGGTTGGGAGATTTAACGATGAACTTAAAACTCATTACACTCTTTGCACTTGTCGCAACTCTTGCGCTCGGCGCGGACAAAAAAGCCCCGCCCGTTGCCGGCACCTACAAAGGCGAAATTGAAGGCGACCAAGCCACCGTCATCCTCAAGGCCGATGGCTCCATCATCGTGCGGCCCAGCGCCGAGCAACCCAAGTTCGCTCTGCGCGGCAAATGGAAACGTGAGGGCGATACGATTACCGCCAAGCTCAAAGACCCTACCGGCGACGAAGCCACGGGGGTATTCAAGATTAATAACGGCGATCTCGTTTTGGTGAAAATCATCGAGCCGAATGGTGAGGTGAAGGAATTCGGAATGCCACAATTCAAACGCAACAAACGCTTGGCCGACAAAGGCCCCGCCGGCGTGTACGTCGGATGGTTTGATGACGAACATCTTTCCGTGCAAGTGAATCCGGACGGTGACTTTACGGTCACCCCCTTCGAAGATTTGAAAGGCGGCCCCATCTTCACCGGCAAATGGAAAGCCACCGAGCGCGGACTGCGCGCCACGCTGACTTCCAAGGACGAAGAGGGCGAAGAAGAAGCTACCGTGGATTTCGTCACCACCCCCACCGG
>DQLO01000186.1 GCA_015660155.1 Verrucomicrobiota bacterium | reverse complement strand
GCGAAAGGCAGCGGCTTGCCGTGGTCACGCTGGAGCAGCGGCTTGTATTCAAACGTGTCCATGTGCGCCGGGCCGCCTTTCATGAACAGGAAAATCACGCGCTTTGCTCGCGGCTTGAAATGCGGCCGTCGCGCCGCCAACGGATTCTCCGCGTGCAACATCGAAGTCAACGCAATGGAGCCAAAGCCCAGCGCTGTGTTTTTTAGCATTTCGCGGCGTGTCATCATCGGGTTTTTGGCTGGATATATTTTAACGCAGAGGGCCGCAGAGATTTTCATCAAATTCCCTCTGCGAATCTCTGCGGCTCTGTGTTCTCTGCGTTTAATCATTTCAAATAAAGAAACTCATTCGACGAAACGAGCGCCTGACAAAATGCCTGCCAACTCGCCTGTTGTTCTTGGCAAAATACGTTCACAAATTTCACTGCGTTTTTGCTCTCCTTGGAGGTCGGTTTGCGGTTGTACACTTTTGCGTAAAGCCATTCGACACGCTGAGCGTTGGTGAGGTTTTTCTTTGCCAACAATTCATTCGCCATCGTTGCGCACGTGCGGAGGACGAGCGGGCTGTTCATTAAATATAGCGCTTGCGGGGCGATGGTGGTGTCGGCGCGATTGCCGTTGACGGTGCCGGGGTCGGGGAAGTCGAACAGCTCGAATAAATCATAAACGTGATTGCGGATGACCGGCAAATAAATGGCGCGGCGGTTGCTGCTGTAAGTGGTGGCGTCCTCGGAGGTGTGGTTGAAGACGAGCTTGTAGTTTTCAAACGTCCAAATCGTGCCGCCGACTTTCAGGTCGAGCTGGCCGCTGATTTGCAAAAGCGAATCGCGCAGCGGCTCCGCTTCCATCCGGCGCAAGGGCGCGCGCGACAGCAAAAGATTGGTCGGGTCAATTTTCAACGCGGCGGCGTTGGCCGTGCTGCTCATTTGAAACGTTGCCGAGTTGAGAATAAGCGCGTTGAGCTTTTTGACCGACCATCCGTTCTCCATAAACCATATCGCCAGCCAATCGAGCAACTCGGGATGCGACGGCTTCGCGCCGAGCTTGCCAAAATTATCCGTGGTGGCCACTAGCCCGCGGCCAAAGTGCCAGCGCCAAGCGCGGTTCACCATCACGCGGGCCGTGAGGGGATTGTCGCGGTTGGCAATCCACTGCGCCAACTCGAGCCGACCGCTCACGTTGTCGCTAATCGGTTTGCCGTCCGAAAGCGCGCGCGGGAAATGGCGCGGCTGGATTTCGCCGGGGCGCTCGTGATTGCCCCGCACGAAGATGGGGACATTCGTTGCGTTGCCGTCCTCCACGCCCATCGCGCTCGGCAGCACAAACACATTCGCCTCCAGCCGCACGAGTGTTGCGTTCAGTTTCGCCAGTTCGGCTTGATTGGTTTTCGAGTATTTTTCCTCAGGCTTGGCGGGCAATTTTTCCAATTTTAAATCCACGAGCAATTGTTGATTGGCTTTGGCGGTGAAAGCGGTCACGACTTTTTTCTGCGCGGCAATCAGCGCGTCATGTTTTTCCTTCAGCTTTTTTTCCTCCGGCGTGGCGAAGGAATGCTCGTGCCACTTGGCAATGGTCTTCAGCGAGTCCATCGTTTTCGTGCTCTTGAAAATGCCAGCGAGCGCGTAGTAATCGGCGGTGGGAATGGGGTCGAACTTGTGGTCGTGACAACGCGCGCAGCCGAGCGTGAGCCCGAGCAACGCCTTGCCGAGCGTGTTGATTTGCTCGTCGATGATGTCCATCTCCATTTTCACCTTGTCCGGCTCCGCGAGCACCTTTGGCCCCATCGACAAAAACCCCGTGGCAATCCGTTGCTCGCGACGCTTCGTCTCATCCTTGGCCGGCAAAAGGTCGCCCGCGATTTGTTCGATGAGAAATTGGTCAAACGGCTTGTCCGCATTAAACGACGCCACCACGTAATCCCGATACCGCCACGCATTGGCGTGCGCCGCGTTTTCATCGAGCCCGTTGCTGTCTGCATAACGCACCACGTCGAGCCAATGCCGCGCCCACCGCTCGCCGTACAGCGGCGTAGCCATGAGATTTTTGATTTCAGATTTTAGATTGACGATTTTGGAATTGCGCGCGGGCGGCAAACCAGTCAGCGCGTAATGAATACGCCGTTGCAAGTCACGCGGAGCGGCGGCCGGGGCGGGTTGGAGGCCGGCCTTTTCCAATCGCGCGAGGATGAACTGGTCGATGGGAGTTTTGACCCACGCCTTGTTTTTCACCGTCGGCAGCACGGGCATTTTCACCGGCTGAAATGCCCAGTGGTCACGGCCATTTTCCGCTGCGGGCACAACCGTGGCCGCCATTAGAAAAACCAAAATGGAAAACCTCATTTTCATGGCGATTCAGTTAGGGAGCTTGGACGCATCACGGCGGATTTGCACGGCAATTAATTCATGCCAGCAACTCCTTCACCACATTTCCATGCACATCGGTGAGCCGGAAGTCGCGGCCGGCGTGGCGATAGGTGAGGCGTTCGTGGTCGAGGCCGAGGAGGTGGAGCATGGTGGCGTGAAGGTCGTGGACGTGCACGACGTCTTTGACGGCGCGGAAGCCGAACTCATCAGTGGCTCCGTGAGCGTAACCGCCGCGGGTGCCGCCGCCGGCGAGCCAGCAGGTGAAGCCGTAGTGGTTGTGGTCGCGGCCGTTGAGTGCGGGGTATTCCGCGACCGGCGTGCGACCGAACTCGCCGCCCCAAAGCACGAGCGTGCTGTCGAGCAGCCCGCGCTGGCGGAGGTCGGTGAGGAACGCCGCGAGCGGTTGGTCCCAATCGCTGGCGAGCTTGCGGTGATTTTTCTCGAGGCCATTGTGGTTGTCCCACGGCTGGCCGTTGCCACTCCAAACCTGAATGAACCGCACGCCGCGCTCGAGCAATCGGCGCGTCATCAAAAGCTGTCGGCCGTGCGTGCCGCTGCCGTAGGCTTCGCGGATATGTTTGGGCTCGCGTTTAATATCAAACACATCGCTCGCCTCGGTCTGCATGCGAAAGGCCAGCTCGAAAGTCTGGATGCGCGCCTCGAGCTGCGGGTCGGCGGCGCGCGCCTCGAGGTGCCGCGCGTTGAGCGCCTGCGCGAGGTCGAGCTGTTGGCGTTGCTCGGCGGTGGACAATCGGCTGTTGCGGATGTTGGCGATGAGCTTGGTGACGTCCGTGTGTTTGGTGTCGAGATGCGTGCCCTGATACGCGCCGGGCAAAAACGCGCTGCGCCAGTTGCGAGTGGCCACGATGGGATAGCCGCCGGGACACATCACGATAAAGCCCGGCAGGTTTTCGTTCAGCGTGCCGAGCCCGTAATTCACCCACGCGCCAAAACTCGGCCGTGGCAGTTGCCCGTCGCCGCAATTCATCAGCATCAGCGACGGCTCGTGGTTGGGCACCTCGGCCTTCATCGAGCGAATGACGCACAAGTCATCCGCCGCGGCCGCCGCGGTCTTGGCAAAAATCTCGCTCACCGGCAGCCCCGATTGCCCGTACTGCTTGAAGGAATACGGCGACCCCATTGCGTGGCCCGTGCGGCGTTCGGTGCGAAAATTTTTCACCGGCAACGGCTGCCCGTGCAGTTTGGTGAGCATCGGCTTCGGGTCAAACG
>DQLO01000340.1 GCA_015660155.1 Verrucomicrobiota bacterium | reverse complement strand
GCCACGCTGGCGGAGGCGTTGGCGACGGTGGAAAAAATCAAAGGCGTCGATGCGAAAGTGCTAACGCTCGGCAAACTCACGATTGCCCTCAACGAACTTGGCGACCACGAACAAATCCAGGCCGTGCTCGCGCAGTCGCTGGTGTTGGCCAATGAAATTCAGCAGCAAGCGCAGGCGGTGCTGCAACAATCACTCACACTCGTGGGCCGCATGAAAGACGGCGAAGGCAAAGCCATCGCGCTGCAACAAATCGCCGCCGCGATGGCGCAACCGGGCAACGCGCAACAAGCAGAGGAAATTTTTGTGCAAGCCCTCACCATCGCCACGCAGATTGCCGATGCGGAAAAGAAAGCCATCGCGCTGGACAAGATCGCCAAGTCTTTCGAGCAAGCCGGGCCGGGCGGGCAGTTTACCGCGCTCCAATTCAGCATCGGCTGGATGTATTATGAGGGGAACAATTTGCCGCGCGATTATGCGCGCGCCGCCGCATGGTATCGCAAAGCCGCCGAGCAGGGCCACGCGCAGGCGCAGGTGAACCTCGCCGTGATGTACACCGAAGGCGAAGGCGTGGCCGCCAGCAAAGTGGAGGCGCTCAAGTGGTTCCGCCAAGCCGCCGAGCAGGGCTTCGCCGAGGGCCAAACGGCGTTGGGCGTGATGTACGCGCTCGGCCAAGGCGTGGAGGCGGATCTCGTGCAGGCCAACAAATGGCTCGCGCTCGCCGCCGCCCAAGGCGATGCCGACGCCCAAGTGGCCCACACCGAACTCGTCACCAAACTTACCCCCGCGCAATTGGCGGAGTCCAAAAAACTCACCGAGCAATGGCAAGCGCAACGCGCGCCCGCGCCGAAGCCCGTTCCTGCTCCAGAGCCTGAGGTGCCGGAAGTGCCAAAGTCGGAATGAGTTGAACCGCCAAGGCGCAAAGACGCCAAGTTTTTTATGATGGTTTTCTTGGCGTCTTTGCGCCTTGGCGGTTCAAAAAATCTCTCAACAATTTTATTCCCCGCCGGTGAATAACCTTGAGTTATTCACTTTCGCCTGTTAGTAATTCGTCTTTCGCATGAGCGAACGGAGGATTGATACCGGAATTTGGGACAAGCTCACGACGGCCGTGAAGCTTTTGTTTATCGTTGCCTCGCTGCTCGCAGTAGCGGTTTGGTATCTGCCGGTTATCAAACAAAACGAACGGATGCGCTCGGAGATTTTGCGGCTGCAACAAAACGTGGCCACCGAAGAGGAAACAGCCCGCCAAATCAAAGTGCAAATTGAAGCGCTCCGCAACGACCCCGAAACCGTGGAGCGTTACGCCCGCGAAAAGCTCGGGCTGGCGCGCGCCGGAGAAACGGTCATCCGCTTCGAGCAGCCCGACTCCAACGCGCCGTAGCTCGCTTGCATTCAGGCTTGCATTCGGCCCGCGCTCGGCTACTTTCCCTGCCCGTTTTTGAACCCCAATTTTTATGGCTATTGCAAATGATCTTCGGCGCGGCAACGCGATTAAAATTAACGGCGCGGTTTGTATCGTGATGGACACCGGCCACGTGAAGCCCGGCAAAGGGCCCGCTTACATTCAGGCCAAGCTGCGCAACTTGAACACCGGCAAATCGTCCGACAATCGGTTCAACTCATCCGAGAGCGTTGAGATTGTGCCGATGACCACCCGCAAGCTGGAGTTCAGTTATATGGAGGGTGAAGACTTTGTGCTGGTGGATCCCGAAACCTACGAGCAGGAAAACGTCCGCGCCGAGCTAATGGCCGACGTAAAAGATTTCATGACCGAGAACACGCCGCTCACCGCCACTTACGTGGATGGCAATCTCGCGATGGTGGAGCTGCCGCCCAACGTGGTGCTCACCGTCAGCAATGCGCCCGATGGCGTGAGGGGCGATTCCGCCGGCAACGTGCAAAAGCCCGTCACCCTCGAAACCGGCGTCATCATCCAAGTGCCCCTCTTCATCAAGACCGGCGAGAAAATCAAGATCGACGTGAAGAACCAGAAATACCTCGAGCGGGCGTAGTCGGATTTTTAATCCTCGATCGCCGCGCGCGGTTTGTATTTCTTTGCCAACGCCAACACGGTGTTGAGCCGTTTCATTCCACCCGTGCAAGTCGAGTCGCTGAGGTTGGCGGCGGCGGCGCAAACGGCGGTAAATAAACTTTGCTGGATTTCCCAGCCTTCGTGAATGCCCAGCAGCATGCCGGTGCAAAAGGCATCGCCCGCGCCGGCCGCGCCTTGGATGTATTTTTGCGGCAGCTTCAGTGACGATTGCCAGTGATCCGTGCCGCCCCGCGTGCGGGCAAAGCCGCCTTCGGGGAAGTGCACGCACACCAATTCTTTCACGCCCAGTTGCAACAACGCGCCGGCGGCGTGTCGCAGCGCCACGGTATCCAGCGTGCCATCGCTGCGGCGGATGGTGAAGCCGGTGGTCTTGCCAGCCTCGAATTCGTTGAGGATGCAGTAGTCGACAAATGGCAGCGTGGGCGAAACGATTTTGGCAAAGCGATCGCTGTCTTCGCTTACGCAATCGATGCTGGTTTTTAATCCCGCACGTTGGGCCTTGGCGCAGAGGGCGGCGGCGCGGGTGCCGAATTTTTTATCCGGCGCATCCATCGCATCGAGCAACAGCAGATAACCAATGTGAAAAATTTTGGCCTTCGATTTTTTGAAGTCCAACCCCTTCGCATCCCAAAGCGCATTCGCCCCGCGACAATGGAAAAATGTGCGCCGTCCCGTTTTCACTTCCGTCATCACATCGGTGTACGAAGTGGGCGCGCGATCGGTGATTTGAATTTGTTGAGCGTCAACCTTATGGCGCTTGAGATCGGCGAGGATGTATTTGCCGAGCGCATCCTTGCCCACCAACCCCGCGCCACTGAGCGGAATCTTCGCGCCCAGCTTGGCGAGATTCACTACCAAATTGTAGGGCGACCCGCCCGTGCCTTGGCTCTCGCTCAAAATGTTGGCCAACGTTTCCCGTTGCGGAAACACATCCACCATCTTCACCTGATCCACGATCCAGTTCCCCGCCGCTAAAATTCCATTGCGTTTCATAACCAAAAAAAGAGAAGACCGTTTATAGCGGCCGCCTTGGGAAAGTGTCGAGCCAATCGTGGCTGCCGTGGCGGCAAATGAAGATTGTTAAAAATTTATTCACATCATTTGACGAACTGGCATTTGTGTCGTAGGTTGCGGCCATTGCGCTATGAACACGCCGCATTATCACATCAACATTTTTTGGAGCGCCGAGGAAGATTGCTTCATCGCGGAAATCCCCGACCTCAAACACTGCACCGGCCAGGGCGATACCCCCGAGGAAGCGCTGACCGATGTGATGGAGGCGCAGGACACGTGGATCGTCGCCTGCCTCAGCGCCGGCGAACCCTTGCCCGATCCCGAATACAGCGCCCCGGTGGAGGCGTAATGCGATTTTCGGTTAACGAGTTGCGATTGCCACCCACTCGACTCTCGACCCTCGGCGCTCGACCCCTTACCTTCGCGCCGTGTTCCGCCCTTGCATTGATCTGCACGAGGGACGGGTGAAACAAATTGTTGGCGGCACGCTTTCTGATTCCGCAGAAGGGCCGCAGACGAACTTTGTTTCCGACCGCCCCGCTTCGTGGTACGCCGAGCTGTATCGCAAGGATGACTTGCGCGGTGGCCACGTCATTCAGCTTGGCCCCGGCAATGAAACCGCCGCGCGCGAAGCCCTTGCCGCGTTCCCCGGCGGCCTCCAGCTCGGCGGCAGCGTGACTGCCAACAACGCCGCCGATTGGCTCGATGCCGGCGCGTCGCACGTCATCGTCACCTCGTGGGTCTTCCGCGAAGGGCGGCTCGATGCCGAGCGCCTTGCCGCGCTCGTAAAAACCATCGGCCGCGAACGTCTTGTGCTCGATCTTTCCTGCCGCCAACGCGACGGCCAATACTGGGTCGTCACCGATCGCTGGCAAAACTTCACCGAACTGCCCGTGAACGAAGCCACCCTGAAAACCCTCGCCGACAGTTGCGCCGAATACCTCGTGCACGCCGTCGACGTCGAGGACCAACAAACCGGCATCGACCTCCCCCTCGTGCAAACCCTCGCCGCCCACTCGCCCATCCCCGCCACCTACGCCGGCGGTGCAAATTCCCTTGCCGATCTCGAAGCCGTCCAAACCGCCAGCGACGGCCGCGTCCATTTGACCATCGGCAGCGCGCTGGACATCTTCGGCGGTGAACTCAAATACACCGACTGCGTTGCGTACAATCGGCGACCCACAAGGTAGGGCGTGCTCTCCGAGCGCGCCGCGGCGGTTTCGGAGAAACCGCCCTACCACATCAACCTTGCCGCGAAGGCTGAATCTGTTATTTTCACGGCATGCGAACCACCATCCTCCTAATTGCAGCATTGCTCGCCACTCCAAACCTCCAAGCTCAGGCGAAGAAGCCCAAGCGCAAACCCAATCCTATCTTCGCAACCCTCAAAGACGATCCCAAGTTGCCGCGCGTGTTGTTGATTGGCGATTCCATTTCCATTGGGTACACGCTGCCGACGCGGGAATTTCTCAAGGGCAAGGCCAACCTGCATCGCATCCCCACCAACGGCGGGCCGACGACGCGCGGATTGGCGAGCATCGACAAGTGGCTCGGCGAGGGGAAGTGGGATGTCATCCATTTTAATTGGGGCCTGCACGATCTAAAATTTATGGGGCCGAAAGGTGAAAATTTGTTTCCCAAAGAGAAAGGCGGCAAACCGCAGGTGCCGCTTGCGGCGTATGAAAAAAATCTGGAGAAGCTCGTGGTGCGTTTGAAAAAGACCGGGGCCAAATTGATTTGGCGCAACACCACGCCCGTGCCGCCGGGCGCGAAGGGGCGTTACGTGGGTGACTCCATTAAATACAACGCCGCCGCCGCTCGCGTGATGAAGAAGCACGGCATCCCCACGCACGACCTGTTTACGATGAGCAAAGCGCGGATGAAAGAACTGATGCTGCCGGCCAACGTGCACTACACCAAAAACGGCTCGCGCGTGCTCGGCAAAGATGTCGCGCGCGCGATTGCCGGGGAGTTAAATGCGTTAAAAAAATAACGGTGGCCAAGTTATTTTTTTATTACTCGTCGATGAACGCGGGGAAGTCCACCACCCTGCTGCAATCGGCGCACAACTACCGCGAGCGCGGGATGCGGCCGCTGCTCTTCACGCCGCGGCTGGACACCCGCGCCACCGAGGGCCGCGTCACCTCGCGCATTGGGCTCGACGCCGAGGCGTACGCCTTCACGCCCGCCGACGATTTGCACGCCATCGTGCGCGACCAATCCGAACCCATCCACTGCGTGCTCGTTGATGAAGCGCAGTTTCTTTCGCGTACGCAGGTTTTTCAATTGGGCGAAATTGCCGACGCGCTTGGCGTGCCCGTGTTGGCCTACGGTTTGCGCACCGATTTTCAGGGCAACCTTTTCGAGGGCAGCCAACATCTGCTCGCGTGGGCGGATAAGTTGGTGGAAATCAAAACCATCTGCCACTGCGGCAGCAAGGCGACGATGGTTCTCCGCACTGACCCCGACGGCAACGTCCTGCGCGAAGGCGCCCAAGTGGAAATCGGCGGCAACGAACGCTACGTCTCCGTCTGCCGCAAGCACTTCAAAGAAGGAATGGCGACAAGGCAACCAGGCGATTTGCCTTTGTGAATTTGCGATTTACGAATGCAAACCAATCGTCATTCGTAAATCTTCAACCGTCATTTCACCTCATATTTCCCATCCGGAAAACGGGTGGGCAGTTTGTATTTCGCATCGGTGATGAGCTTGAAAATGTGCGGGTCTCGCGTGCGGACGAGTTCGCGGTTGTAAAGTTTCCACTCGCTGGAAATTTCCTCCCGCCGATGCTTTGCCGACTGCGCGCCAAGCGCCGAGGTGATCGCCCAATAAAGATACTCCGTGCATTGGCAGCCGTAATCGCACGTGCGGTCGTCGTACGTGAACCACGCGCCTTTCGGATACCGGCGGGGCACTCTGCGGAAATGCCCGCCGCGCGCGCGGTCGAGGCATTCAGCCAAAACCGTGCCCGGCTGTTCACCAAAAATTTTTGGGTACGCATTCGCATAGCCTTCGTGCGTGATGAGATGCAGCACCTCCTCCAGCGTGGCATCAAACCGCCCGCCCGCGGGCAATGTCTCCGTGGCAAACTGCCCTTGGCCCGCTCGAAAGCCCGCGCGCTCGAACGCCCTGTGATCCAGCTGATCCATCGCCCGCTCATTCTCGGCCACGCCCATGAAGGCGTTGCGTTTCACCAACTCGGCCACTACGGCGGGGTTGTCTGACTTGCCATTTTCGTCGTTGTCCAAATACTCCGCGAGCACGATGGCAATGTGTCGCAACTTGGCCGGTGGCGTTTTCGCCGTGCCAAAAACGCGCACGCCAAAGACATTGATATGTTGCGAAAAAACTTTTTGAAACGGCTTGTGCTTGCCGTCCGGCACGGGAGTGATTTTGAAATCCGGAACTGCTGCCGAAGTGACAAATGAAGTGAGAAAAATCAGAAAGGCAAACTTCATAATTTATTCCTCATTCGAAAACTTCAAATCCTTCACATCAGATTCTGATGATTCAAAGAAAAATTTCTCATCACCGAATGCCGGTTCCAAGTCGTCGAGCCATGTGGCTTGGGGATCGAATTTGGCGAAGAAAACCTGATTCGCCCAATCGGGATTGCGGCCTTGAATGAACTTAAGCACGAAGACGCGTTCGCCGTGGATTTTGGCCACGCCATCCACCAACACTTTGCCGGGCGTGCAGCTCATGCTCGGGCCGCGCACGGTGCGGGCGAGTCCGCTAACTTGCCGATAGGCGCGCGTGAAAATATTGTGTGCGCGCGCGAGCGGCACTTCGAAATATTTCTTCGGGCCCGTGTCGCGCTCCACAAACATATAATAGGGCACCGCGCCCAGCGAAACTTGTTTGCGCCACAACGCGGCCCACACGTCCTGATGATCGTTCACGTGTTTGATGAGCGGCGCTTGGCACCGCACCACCGCGCCGGCATCGATCACCCGCCGCATGGCGGCCTCGGCTGCGCTGGTTGAAAGTTCCACGGGATGGCTGCTGTGCGCCATGAGCGCAAAGTGTTTGCCCGCCGCGCGCACGTCACCGATGAGCCGCAGAAAGTCATCCGCGTCCTCGCCATCGGTAAAACGGTACGGCCAATACGCGAGCGCTTTGGTGCCGATGCGGATGCTGTTAAGATGCGGGATGGCGAGCAGCGGCTCGATATAGTTGCG
>DQLO01000048.1 GCA_015660155.1 Verrucomicrobiota bacterium | reverse complement strand
TGCGCCAGCGCGAGCCCTTCGCCGCCGGCCTCAGCGAGGCCGATGAGTTCCTCGAGCCACGTGGTGCCGGCGGTCTTCACGTGCACGCCCGCGCCGGTGCGGCGGATGGCGTTGCCAATGATGGGGTAAATCGAAAACTTATCGCTGCCGCTGTGCACACTGAGCTTGAGGTTTTCGGGTAATCCGTACTTCGTAATCGCGTGCGCGATGACGGCGAGATCGTCATTGAATTCCTTCTCGAACTGCGCGAGGTCGCCGACGTAATCGACGCCTTTATTAAAGCGACCAGTAAACTTCGGAGCGATGGTTTGCAGCCGCACGCCTTCATCCGCGAGCGCGGCGAGGATGATGAGCAACTCCGGCGGCGTCTGTGGCGCGTCGGTTTCGTCCATCGAAACCTCGGCGATGAATTCGTCTTTCTTCGATTCAATGTGGCGATAAATTTTCGCTGCCTCCGCAACTGCGGAGAGATATTTTGCGGCGACTTCCTCCACGTACTCGCGCGTGATTTCGATTGGCTCGTCGATACCCTCGATGCTCACGCTGCCAACCAGCTCGGGGTGTTTCTCCACAAACGTCTCCACTGCGTCGCCTTCGGACGCTTGACCGATGGAATCCGCCACGTCGATGGTGAAAAAATCGGAGCAGTCGAGATACTTGTCGACCGTGTCCATATTGATGTGGTCGGCATCCACGTGCCAACCCCGCTCCCAGCCCAAGGCGGCCACGGCGGCCTGGGCGGAATCGAAAACGCTTTGGGGTTTGGAACCAATAAAGCTGTGTTCGCGATTTGATTTATTCCAAACGGGAATCACATCGATGCCGTTTCCCGCGAGTTTCACGCAGGCTTGTAATTGCGCTTTTGCCTGATGGGCAAAGCGATCACCCACACCAATTGTGTATTTTTCAAGAGTCAACATACAGAAGAACAAGCAAACTAGCGGAAGACGTAATACAGCGCGATCATTATTTTATTTGCGCTTCTTTTTTTCTTCAACCAACCACTCAAGCTTGAAGCGCGAGAAGGTAATCCTCTCGTACGCGCTCTTTTCACCGCGTTCGTATAATATTCCGATGGAATCATCAGGCAACACGGCGAGGTTTGAGTACGCAGCGGGGCCGGCATTCAGCAGGCGGTTGACCGGCCACGTTTTGCCTTCGTCGCGGCTGAGCCGCACGGTCATTTTAATTCGCGACTTACTGGCGGGGTTTGAAAAGAGGAGAAGGTTTTGGTTGTAGCTAATGAAGCTGGCTTGGCACACGGGCTCGACGAGCACGGGGTCATCGGTGGAATGCCCCCACGTTTCGCCGCCGTCTCTGCTGGTGGCGACCGCGCGGCGATTGTTGCCGCGGTAGCTTCGCATATTCATCATCAACCGCCCGTCGCTCAATTCCACCACGGCGCATTCGTTCATACCGGGATCAGTGGGCTGCCCTATTCTCCATGTTTTGCCGTGGTCATCGGAGTAGAGGCTGTGGGAATGGCCGTTCGTGTTGTAAGTATTACGACCTCCGCGCCGGTGATCGCAGGGCATCACGAGGCGGCCGGCGTGTTTACCGCGAGTGAGCTGGATGCCGTTGCCCGGACCGGTGGCCACCCACGTCCAATTAGGTTGGGTAGCCACGTCGGAAATGTCTTTTGGCTTGGACCACGTTTGGCCGTCGTCTTTGCTGTGGGTGATAAAAACTTTTTTGTTGTCGCGGCACAAGCTCATCCAAATGAAACCAGTGGATTGATCGACCACCGGACAAGGATTACCGATGGTGATCTTCGCGGCGCCGCCTTCTTCGTGCACGATGGATCTCGGGCTCCACGTTTTGCCGAAATCGGAAGAGCGTTTCACAAGTAAATCCAAATCGCCGTGATCGCCGCGGCCGGTTTTGCGGCCTTCGCAAAAGGCAAGCAGCGTGCCCTTTTTTGTCACAATGAGGGCAGGTATTCGGTACGTGTGATATCCATCCTTACCGCTAACGAACACCGGCGTTTGAACCAACCCGGCTGGCGAAGAAATGACAATCAAGAGCAACGCGAGCAACTGTTTCATATGACGATTTAACCATTGCCGCAACAAAGTGGAAGCTTAAAGGCCCGTGTCGCCCTTGCGGCGGAGCAAGCCGGAGCGGTTGCGCGAGTTCAGCTCCACCTTCGGCGTGTCGGCCACATGCACCCACACGTGCACGTGCGGTGCGCCGCGCCAATGCCAGACGAAGGCGGGGCCCTCGAGACGCCAGTTTTCCCAAATGCCATCGCGACCAAGGTCGTCGCGCTGGTAAAACGTGAGGTGGCATTTATCGAGCCCGCCGTTTTTCTTGAGAGCGGCGACGGCCTCGTCCTGGTCGCTTTGGCGGAAGGGCTCGAGGAGGAGGTGTAGGATTTTTTGCAAGTGCTCCTTTTGATCGCGCGCCATGTTGACCACGGGCGCACCAGTGAATTGACCCTTCGGTCCGCGGAAGGCAATCTCCCCTTCATCAGGCGCTTCCTTCACCAACGCCTGTTTTCGCAGCGACCCATCAAGCATTCCATGAAGCTTGTTGGCCTCCAGCGCTTGATGCCAAAAAACGTTGTCGGGATGTGCGGCCTTTTCAAAGTAGCCGCTGGAGCCTTCGTCGCCGTACATGATGGGGCCGGCGAAGGCGACGTGGTCGGCGGAGTCGCCATCGCAGCGCAACGTGCCGTGCCGGCCGCTTTGCACAAACTCAAACTTACCCGAGCCCGGCTTGCCAAAAATTGCAATGGCCTGTCGCTTGCCCCAACCGCCCATGTCGTGCTTGAGCTGCAGGTCGAAGCGGTCGACCCATTCGGGATTGAGCAGCCCCTCCCAAATGGCGCGCATAATGTCCTGCTGGTCATTCGTAAAAAACTTGCTGCGAATCAACGGCTTGGTGATGAGCCAGTTGTTCGAGATATGTTTGCGCAGCAGACCGTTGTGGTTTTTGTAATTCCACGGGAACGCGACGGCCTTGCGCTGCTTTTCGTTGAGCGTGTCGTACAGCGTTTTCACGAGCGACTCCGAAGTAGCCTTGCGCGCGGCCAACGCCGGCATCGTCGTACCCGCCAAGGCGGCCGCGCCGGTGGTTTGAAGAAAATTGCGTCGATTGATGAGGGTTGAGTTTTTCATGGTGCGCCTTTGGTGATGTGTGGCCTCGAAGATGACGCAGCCGCAGCGTGCTGGCAATACCCAATCCGATTTGCCAAACCGAACCGCTTCGCCTACCTTCCGCCGATGGAACTGAAAGCTGTGCTGCTGATTGCCGTGGCAATGTTGGGAATGTGCTACGCGCTGCTGGGCAGCCTGAAGCTGGCGCTGGCCGAGCGGCTGGAAATTACCGAGGACAAAGTCGGCGGGTTGGTGGCGGCCTTCGGCTTCATGGTGGGGCCGGTGATCCTGCTCTGCGGCTTCCTCACCGATAAGTTTGGCCCGAAAGAAATTTGGTTTGCCGGGGCGGTGTTGGTGGGAATCAGCCTCATGCTGCTGGCGCGCATTCGAACCTATCTTGGCGCGGTGGTAGCGGTGCTGATACTCGGCAGCGGCTGGGCGATGATGGTCAACGTCAGCAACGTGCTCGGCAAAATTGCCTTTTCGGAAAACCTGGTGAGCGGCATGAGCTATGTGGATTTCGTGTTCGCCGTGGGGGCCTTCGTGATGCCGGCAAGCATGGCGTGGCTGCTGAACCGCATGAAATTTTCCAGCGGGGTAACCTTGCTCGGGGCCGTCACCGTGATCCCCGCCATGTGCATCATGCTGGTGTCGCTGGAGCCGAGCCCCCCCTTGGACAACGCGGCGGATGGCAACCAAACCCAGCCAGTCACCGAAGCCAACGCCACAACGGCTCCCGAAGAGAAACCGGAAACACCCGCTGAGAGCAGCGATGCGTTTCAAAAAATGTTGCGTGACCCGGTGCTGTGGCTCTGTTGCCTGACCATGCTTTTTTACGCGCCGCTGGAATTGTCGTTGGGCGCGTGGGCCACCACGTTGGTGAAGCGGCAAATTCCCGACGACACGCCTGCCCAACAGTCCGACCGGCTGGCGTCAATGGCGCTGTCCGGTTTTTGGTTGTGCTTTCTTGGCTCGCGGCTGCTTACGGCGATTTTTGCCAAGCCGGGCGTCGAACATCTGCTGCACGTCGTGGTGGCCGTACTCGGCACCGCCGGATTGCTCGGCCTCGTCTTCTCAAAAAAACGCAATCAAACCATCGGCTTGATCATGTTTTGCGGGTTCGTCTTTGGCCCGGTGTTCCCCGTGCTGATGGCAATCCTGCTGGGGCATGTTCCGCTGGAAGTTTCGGGGCGCGCGGTGGGGCTGCTCTTCGCCGGTGCCTCAATCGGCTGGACAATCATCCCGCTGCTCATCGGCCGCATCGCCGACCGCTCCAATTTGCAGCGCGGCTTCCTCGTCGCCGTAGCCTCCAGCGTGGTCTTCCTCGGGCTCGTCATTGCGCATTATATTTATCATGCACAATGACGGCCTCGCCATCTTCAGCAGCTAAACTTTCAACAACCGCTTCGCCTCCTCGTAGCCCGGCGCGCGGTGGCCGCTGCCCTTGCCGCGCTTGTCATCGACGGTGAAGCCGTAGCAACTGGCGGTGACGCGCGCGAGCGACACCATCTGCCGCCAGCGAAAAGCGGCGCGAGTGGTGACGAATTCCTCGTTGGCGGTTCGGTAATATTTCTCCGCGTGCAACCGCCCCCCCTCGCTGGTGCCGAATTGAATCAGCACGTCGAGCAACGCGCGTTGCGGATGGCCCAGTTCGCCGTAGCGATGAGTGAGCGCGCAGGCACGGAGTTGATTGTTCTCGCGGATGGCGCCATCCAGCTCGGCGAGCAACGCCTTGGGCGTGGTCGCTTTGACGCGTTCGAGTTGCGCGGGCTCGGGGAAGGGCTGGGGCTTGTGACCGTCTTTACTGTGGCTTTGGGCCACGTTGCCGGCGGCCAATATGATGCCGGCCATCGCGTGACGGTGACTGCTCACGCGGGCGATGTTGCGCCATGCGTTTACCATATCGCTAGCGTGGACGCCCGTCGAATCGCCGTGAGTGCGGCGGCCGTAATAGTTGCCTTTCCAAACCTTCACCTGCCGCAGGATGAGTTGATTGGCCGCAAGCGAAATGGCTTCGCCCACGTGCTCGGGCAGGAAGCCTTCCGCCAACGCCGCCGCCGCGGCCTCGCTGGCTTGGGGGCCGTTTAGCGTCAGCAAGTTGAGCGCGAATTTTTCCACCCACGCATCGTCCGCCTTGCGTTTGCCGACTGAGCGACTGAGCAATTTATATTTTTCGAACAACGACGGCATCAACGACGGCCGTGCTTTGCGCCCCGCGCATTGGCGGATGGATTGCCGCAGCAATGTGAGCGCGTGCTCCTTGCCGGTCAGCTCCAGCACGTCGTACGCGCGCCACGGCATCACGACGGTGTGGACGTTATGGTTGTCCTCCACGTGATGCAGCACGCCGTTAAGCGCCGTCTCCAACGACTGCCCGGCGAGCACGGCGAGCAGTTGCTCGGCCTTCGCCTTGTCGCCCGAATTCGTGGCGTCGCGCAACTCCTGCGCCGCCTTGGCGTCCTTGGACAACTTCGATGCCTTCAACGGCTTGAGCACATCCTTTGCGTGGAGGCCGTTCTTTTCCGTATAAAACGAATTGCGATAGAGCACTTTCAAAACCGGCAATGCCTCCTGTCCCTTGGGCATTTCCTTGGACATATCAAACGCTGGCGCCAGCGCCATGAAAGTGTGGAAGCCGTGATAATTTTCACCGCCAAACGTACGCGCATTGGCCAGCGCACCGGCGGCCACGAGCTTGCGCAGCGGTGTGCCGGAATTCAGTTCGCGAATCATCTCCGGCAAAAACTTCGCGGTCGGCGTGGTCTGCATCAAGTTCACCAGCGGCTCAAGTTTTCCAAACGACAAACGCGGGGAGTCCTCAGCGGCCATGGCGGTGGACACGCCGATGTCGCTGGCCAGCGTGGCGCCGAGGCTGGCGACGAGCATGCCTTGGCCAACGTCAGAGAGAAATTCGCGGCGGGAGTGGGTGTTCATGATTTTTCCTTTTAGGGGTGTTGCGATGGCGGCACCAGCCCAGCCCAGCGGCCGGCCAGTCCTTGGTTTCATGCTGAAAAGTGTACACCGATGTGGAAACCGCGCCACAAAAAAGTTGGAAGAATTCGAGTGGTGAATTTGTAGCGCAGAATTGCATTCTGCAAATTCCTTTGTTTCCGTTTTCAATTACTCGTAAAAACCATTAAACTCGCCTTTCACAACACCCTTGTTTATGAAATTC
>DQLO01000302.1 GCA_015660155.1 Verrucomicrobiota bacterium | reverse complement strand
TCGAGCAAACCATCGAGCGACCGCACGGCGGCGGCTTGGCCAGCGGTGTCGGAATCAAAACACAAAATCACTTCATTGGCATAACGCTTGAGCACGCGCGCGTGGTCGGCGGTGAGCGCGGTGCCCTGCGGCGCCACCACATTTTCGATGCCGGCCATGTGGCACGCGATGGTGTCGAGCTGCCCTTCGCAAATGAGCACACTCTCGGCGGCAATGATCGGACGGCGCGCTTTGTCCAATCCATAAATTACTTTGCTTTTGTGGAAGAGCGGTGTCTCCGGTGAGTTCACGTATTTGGCCCCTTTCACATCCGCCTCCAGCACGCGCCCGCTAAAACCAATCACGCGGCTTTGTTCATCGTGGATGGGAAACATCAGCCGCGCGCGAAAGCGGCCGTATTGCCGGCCGTCTTTGCTGGCCACCAAACCGGCTTGCTCCATCACGCGCGGGTCGTGCTTTTGCGCTTTGGCCCAGTTCACGGTGTCCTCCCAATCGCCCGGCGCGAAGCCCAGCCGAAAGGTTTCCACCGCTTCGGCACTCACGCCACGCGCCTGCAAATAATCGCGCGCCGGTTGCCCGGCGGCTTCATTGAGCAACACATTGTGCCAGCGCTTGGCGAGTTGTTCGTGCACCTTTAAGAGCGCATCCTTTTCACGCCGCCTCTCGCCCGCGCGCGGGTCGTCCTCCAATTCCAGCGGAATGCCCGCACGCTCGGCCAGCCGTTTCACGGCGTCCACAAATCCGATGTGCTCGTATTCCTGAATGAACTTAAACACATCGCCGCCCGCGTGGCAGCCGAAGCAATGATAAATTTGCCGCTGCGGATTGACGTTGAAGCTGGGGCTCTTCTCTTTGTGAAACGGGCAGAGCGCCACGTGATTTCCGCCCGCACGTTTGAGGGGAAAATAGCCGCCAATAATTTCGACGATGTCGCTGGCGGCGCGCACCTGTTCGAGGGTGTTCTCAGGAATCAACCGGGCCATAGCACCATTGAGGGCATTAGGGATTGGCCGCCAACCACTCGCGAATCACCAGCGCCTGCGCATGGGTCGGTTTCAGGGCCAGTACCCGCTGATAATGCGGCCGGGCGAGGTCGGCCCGCTGGAGTTTTTGCGAATAGAGATTGGCCAGCTCGAGGTGTCCGGGCGTGTAGGTCGGATACATTTTCAGAAGATTTTGATATTCGCTTGCGGAGTCCAAGGGAAACTTCGCGCGATCCAGTGCCCGGGCAAATCCATAGCGGGCATTCATCGAAAGCGGGTTGAGCGTAAGCGCGGTTTCATAAACCGGCAGCGCGGCCTTCACATCGCCGCTGCTCAGAATGGCCAGCGCGAGGTTTTGGTGCGCCTGCTGATAGCCGGGATCCAGCTTCAGCGCCGCGCGATAAGCGGCCCGGGCTTTCTCCAGCTCGTTGAGCCGATGGGCCTGATAAGCTTCGTTGAATTTCTCGCGCGCCTTTTCGCGGTCGCCCACCGAGGGCCGTTTGGGTTTTGCGTAATTATAACGCTCAATGCCCGGGACATTGGGCAGTACCACTTCGGCCACCGTGGGTTTTGGGGTAACAGGCGGGGTGGGCGGCCGCGGCTTGGGCGGATCCACCTTGGCGATTTGAACGGGCTTCACCGGCTTGGGCGGTTCCGGAATAACGGGCACGGGCTGGGGTTTGGGCACCTTCACGGTCACCGGCGGGGGCGGAGCCACGCGGCGCGGCGGCACCGAATTGGTGGTGACCACGTGGCCGAACTTGCCGCCCGCGGGGAACACCGCTTGCACGATGAAAGTCGCTTCATTCGTATTCACCTGCAGCGGCGGCTCATAAGCAACCACGGTGTTGGTGGGCGTGTTGACCGGTGTCACGGCCACTGGATTCAATTCGCGATCCAAATCCGCCACGAGGTGCTGCACGGCTTGCGCGGCTTTCGGATTCATTTCCAAATATTTGCGGTACGCCGCCAGCGCCTGCACCCGCGGTTGCGAAACATTCGGCGGCGAATGCCGATGCAAAACAATGGCGAGGTTCAACTGCGCGGCGAAATAGTCCGGTTGTTTTTTCAACGCACCGCGAAAGCTGTCCAAAGCTTTCATCGGCTGCTTGCGCTCAAGCTGCACCACGCCCAGGCGATTGAGGGTGCGGGCGGAATTGGGTTGGTACGCCAGTGCGCGGCCCAACTCCAGCTGCGCTTCATCCAATCGCCCATCGCGACGGCACGCCTCGGCCAGCCAGTAGTGCGCGGCGTGGGTGGATTCCAATTGCGCGAAGGTGCTAAGATGCTGTCGCGCATAGATCGGTTGACCGGCGTCCATATACAAACGCCCCATATTAAAATACAAAACGTGCGAGCCTTCGCGCTTGCCGAGCATGCGCTCTTGCCCCATCAGTTTGATGGCATGTTGATACGCCTTGCCCGCGTCGGCGTGTTTGCCCCCGCGATGCAGCGCGAGGCCGAGATGATTCCACGTGCGCCAATCCTCCGGCAACAGCCGCGTAGCTTTTTCAAACTCGGCGGCGGCTTGTTGCGGCCGGTTGCCATTGAGGTGTTCGCGCCCTTCCAGCATCGCACGCGCGCCGGGCGGTTTGCAACCGGCTCCAAGGATTAGCAGCACCAATATTCCAGTCCATTTTTGTCTCGTTCCCATTTGAAATTTCGTTAGCCTTGCGGCTGAGTATGATGGCAACTCCACAGGATTTGGCAAAGGTGCGTTATTCACGGGCTGGGCGCATCTTGTTCACTTTGGTGTTAGGACTTGGATTTTCCCTTTCCGCACAATCAGCGGAGCCTGAAAAAACCCGTGTCATCCGCGTGCACGACGCTGCAGCCACGCGCTTTCTCACGCCCAATCCCGCCCGCGTGCGGGCGATGCTGGATCGCGCGCTGCCGAAGTTTACCGGCCAACCCACCCCGCGCGCGGCTTGGCGCACGCTGGTGAAGCTGACGGATGTGATCGGCCTCAAGGTGGATGCCCACCACGGGCCGATGGCCGGCACGCGGCCGGCGTTGGTGGAGGCGGTGGCGCGCAGCCTGATGGACGCCGGCATCCCCGCGCGGCAAATTGTGATTTGGGATCGCTCGCTGGAGGAGTTGAAAAAAGCCGGCTACGCACGCATGGCCAAAGCCCTCGGCGTGCGGCTGGCGGGCGCGCGCGATGCGGGCTATGAATCGCACCCGCATTTTGATGTCACCCTCACCCATCCACTGCAGCCGGGCGATCGGTTTTTCGGCAAGCCCGAGGACGCTCAATTGAAACGGCTTTCGCATTTATCCAAACTACTCACGCGCGACCTCACGTGCATCATCAATCTGCATCCGCTCATCGCCCATCCCGTCACCGGCTCGCGCGGCCATCTTGATGCGCTGGGGCTCGATAGCGTGGACAACACTGCGCGGTTTGAAAAATCCCACCATCACCGGCGCCTAGCCGTGCCCAATCTTTATTTAATGGCGGCTTACTCGCACACCCTCCCTCCCGCCCGCGTGACCGCCGCCTTGAAGCCAAACGCCAGCGCCCGCGCCCTATTGCTGCAACCCACTTCCGGTAAAGAATTTTTTTATTTCCATGGAACCGGTGACGAAGCCCTGCCTTTGGCGCGCGCACTGCGCGATGCGCTGAAGGCGGCCACCGCCAAAGGCAACGACGAAGCGCAAGCCGTGCTGGTGCTGGACGAAACCATCGCCTGGCGACAGCACCTCCTGCCCAACGGCGGCGCCGTGCTGGGCGCGCACCAACTGCGCACCGACCGCGCCCTGCCCGCGCCCCGCGTGCGGCTGTGCATCACCGATGCGCTGCTGTGCCAGTTTCATTTGGCGGATTCCAGACGCGCCGACTACGCCACCACGCTGAATGAACTTTGGTTGAGCACCGACCCGGTGGCGTTGGACATGATGGCTGCGGAGCGCATTGTTAAGCTACGGCAGTTTGTGAAGCTCCCCACCCACGCCGAGGCAAATGAAACGCGCCGCGCCGCCGGACGCATGGGGATGGGCGTGACGCGGCTTGAATACGTGGAAATTATTGATCTCCCCGCGCGGCTGAAATGAAATCGCGAATGAGCGACAGCTCTTCCTCGCCCGCGAGGGTGTGTTCCTTGGGCAATTCTTCCGACTGAATTTGCATCCCGCCATCCTTCCGCAATAGGTTCAACTGACCCTTCACTTTTTCCGCCGGGATAAGCGGATCAAACGTGCCCAGCGTGAACAGAATTTTTTGCTCCTTTGCAACCGGCGAAAGTTCCGTGATCGCCTGCTCCGGTTCGTGAATGTAACCGCTGACGCCCACGCAACCGGCCAGCCGATGCGGATAACGCATTGCCACTTCCATCGTCATCAAACAGCCCTGGCTGAATCCGAATTGGAAAATTTGGTCGGCGGGAAAGCTCGCCTCGCGCTGGGCATCGAGCAATTCAAACAACGCCTTCCGGCTGCGCTCCACGCCCGGCCCGGGGTTTTCGTAAATGTCGTACCACGAAAATCCGCCGGAATAATCATCCGGCGCATTCACGAGCAAATAATTCAGCCACGGTAAACCCATCGCATCCGGCAGCCAGCGATAGCCCTCCATGCTGTCGCCCAAGCCGTGCAACACCACCATCAGCGATTTTGAATCCGCCTCGACGGCGGGAATGAGTTCGTGCGTAAGCATGGTTACATCCTCGGAATGGTGATGCCTTTTTGGCCTTGGTATTTGCCGCCGCGATCGGCGTAGCTGGTTTCGCAGACTTCTTCGGCTTCGAAAAAGAGCACTTGGGCGAGACCTTCGTTGGCATAAATTTTTGCGGGCAAGGGCGTGGTGTTGGAAATTTCTAACGTCACGTGCCCTTCCCATTCGGGCTCGAAGGGTGTCACGTTGACGATGATGCCGCAACGGGCGTAGGTGCTTTTGCCGAGGCATACGGTGAGCACGTGGCGCGGGATGCGAAAGTATTCCACGCTGCGCGCGAGGGCAAATGAGTTGGGCGGCACGATGCATTCGTCGGCCTTCACGTTCACGAAGGATTTATCATCAAACCTTTTGGGATCGACGATGGTACTGAAGACGTTGGTGAACACTTTGAATTCATCGGTCACGCGGAGGTCGTAGCCGTAGCTGGAGACGCCGTAGCTGATGACGCGGCTGCCATCCTCGGCGGCACGCACTTGGTCGCTGGCGAAGGGCTCGATCATGCCGTGTTCCTTCACCTGTTGGCGGATCCATTGGTCGGAGTGTATTCCCATTTTTTGAATGAAAGTGTATTTGAAAAATACGGCCCCCGATTGCCCGGGGGCCGTTAAGTTAGGGGCGGCGGCGGTCCCGCAAGACCGCCGCCGCGGTGTTCTCCACCTACCAACTTAAAGATGTTTTTTGATACTCGGTGACGCGGGTCTCGAAAAAGTTTTTCTCTTTCGCGAGGTCAATGGTTTCCGACATCCACGGGAATGGATTAGCATCGCCATATTTCGCCTTAAGGCCGATGCGCTCGAGGCGGCGGTCGGCGATGTACTGCACGTACTCGCGGAACATCCCGGCGTTGAGGCCGAGGATGCCGCGCGGCAGACAATCCTGCGCGTAGGCGACTTCGAGCTCCACGGCTTCCTCGATGAGGCCGTCGATTTCCTTTTGGAATTCCGGCGTCCACGCCTCGGGGTTCTCGGCTTTGATGCCGTTGATAAGGTCGAGCCCGAAGTTCATGTGGATGGTTTCATCGCGCATGATGTACTGGAACTGTTCGCCAATGCCGGTCATGCGGTTGCCGCGATGGAAGGACAGAATCATCACAAATCCGGAATAGAAAAAGATGCCTTCCATGATGACATAAAACCCGATGAGATTTCTGAGGAAGGTTTGGATGCCCTCGGTGGTGTCGGTGCTGAAGCCGTCCTCCATAATCTCGCGGGTGAGGCGCATCTCAAAGTTGTCCTTGTCGCTGATGGAGGCTACCTCGTGATACATGTTGAACACCTCGCGCTCATCGAGGCTCAGCGATTCGCAAATGTAATGGAAGGTGTGCGTGTGAATGGCTTCCTCGAAGGACTGCCGCAGCAAATACTGGCGGCACTCGGGATTGGTGACGTGCTTGAAAATCGCGAGCACGATGTTATTGCCCACGAGGCTTTCGGCGGTGCTGAAGAAACCGAGGTTGCGCATAATCACGCGGCGCTCGTCGGCGCTGAGCTTGTTGGATTTCCACAGCTCGATGTCCTTTTGCATCGGCACCTCGTCGGGCATCCAATGGTTTTTGCAGCCGTTGAGATAGTGTTCCCACGCCCATTCGTATTTGATGGGCATCAGTTGGTTGACGTCCACGGCTTGACAGTTGATGAGCCGTTTGTCCTCGGCGTTGATGCGTTTGGTGAGGTCGTGCGCCTCAGCGGGTTGATCGGTGACATTGCAACAAGACATAGTTTTCCTTTGGTTGAGTTTTTTATTTTAGTAAATTACTGGCAGGCCTCGCACTCGGGGTCGAGGATGCTGCACGTGGGAGCGGCAACCAGTTCGCTGGACGCCGGTTTGCTTTTCATCCACTCCGGCTGCACGCCGTATTTGTTGATGTCCACGGTCGATTTTTCAATATTCGTGGAACCGAGGGTGCGCAGGTAGTAGGTCGTTTTCAGGCCGGCTTCCCACGCGAAGAAATACATATCGCTCAAAATGCGGCCGGTCTTGCCGCCCTCGGGCACTTGCCGGAGGTCAAAGTACAGGTTCAGTGATTGGCCCATATCGATCCACTTTTGGCGCCGCGCCGCGCAGGCGATCAGCCATTTGGAATCAATCTCGAATGAGGTGCGGAAGATGTCCTTCATGTCATCCGGAATGCGATCAATCCTCAGCACCGACCCATCGTAATATTTGAGGTCCTCCACCATCTGCGCGTCCCACAGATCGCGTTCCTTCAGCTGTTCCACGAGGTAATTATTAACCACCGTGAATTCGCCGGAAAGGTTAGCCTTGGCGTACATATTTTTGTAAGTCGGCTCAATGGATTGGCTGACGCCGATGATATTCGCGATGGTGGCCGTGGGGGCGATGGCCATCGTGTTGCTGTTGCGCACGCCGTGTTTGGCGATGGATTCGCGCACTGGCGTCCAGTCCATCTGCGCGCTGCGATCCGCCGTGAGGCTGCCGCCGCGCTCTTGCTCGAGCAATTCAATCGTGTCGATGGGCAACAATCCGCGAGACCATTTGGAGCCTTCATAGGATTCGTAC
>DQLO01000335.1 GCA_015660155.1 Verrucomicrobiota bacterium | reverse complement strand
TTAAGGGAAAGGAGTGAGGGCGGTTACTTGAAGGGGTTGCCGCCGATTTTGCACTTCGGCAACGCCTTTTGCAGTTCATCAATCTGAGCCTTGGTGAGGTCGGGGTTGTGGCCAAGATACAGCAACTTTAACTGCGTGAGCTTCTCCAGCCCCTTCACATTCGTCAGTTTATTGTATTCGAGATCCAGATGCTCTAACTTTGTGAGCTTCTCCAGCCCCTTCACATCGGTCAGTTGATTGTCGTTGAGATCCAGATACGTTAAATTCGTGAGCTTCTCCAGGCCCTTCACAGAGGTCAGTTGATTGTCCTGGAGTTGCAACTCCGCTAACTGAGAGAGGTTCTCCAGACCCTTCACATCAGTCAGTTGATTACGCAAGAGAACCAGATGCGTTAACTGCGTGAGATTCTCCAAACCCCTCACATTGGTCAGTTGATTATCATTGAGACTCAGCCCCTTTAACTTCGTGAGCTTCTCAAGCCCCATCACATCGGTCAGTTGATTGTTATTGAGATACAGCTTCTCTAACTGCGTGAGCTTCTCCAAGCCCTTCACATCGGTCAGTTGATTGTTGCTGAGATACAGCTCCGTCAATTGCGTAAGCTTCTCCAGACCCTTCACATCGGTCAGTTGATTATGGGTGAGCTTCAGACTCGTTAACTGCGTGAGCTTCTCCAGCCCCTTCACATCGGTCAGATTTTTGGCGTACATCCCCAGCCTCGTCACCTTCTCCAAATCCACATCGGTGAGTTCGCCTACAGGTTTCTTAATCCGCTTACGAATTGCTACTTCAATGAACTTCGCCGATTCTTCTTTGGTTAAAGGTGCCGCCGACACAGATTGGCCTATTTTCGGACGCCGACTTTTTGCGGCAATCACTGTGTCCAATGCGACTGAAAACGGAAGATCGAGCAAGATTAATGGCGTTAGAATGTCTGGATGTTTCAACGAATCTCCAGCCACCCGTACAGATGGGTAAGAATTACTAGACGACCACAGCGGGTCGCGCACGACTAGCGCTAGAGTTGATACGCATCCCGATGTAAAAAAAAGAATACATAACAGGGATGCTCCGAGCATTTTTTGGGTTGGCCAGTTCATGTTGAAAAAAGAATACCTTGTTTAGAGCCAATTCTGTTAATCGATAAAAAAGAGAAAGCTATCGATTGAATCAATGATCGTGTCCAAATCCAACGTTCCCTACCATCCTGATTCAGAGAAGTTCAGAGGACCCTCATCTCAATCCCACTGTTCTCTCGAATTCCCCCGAAAACACTGAGATTCACAGAATCGAAGAATCCCACACCCCAATAGCACTGAGACATAGGCAGAACATTGGGAGAATTGGGTCTCTCAGGGTTTTCTGGCAGATAAGTGTGATAGCTGTATTTCCCCTGAAAACGGGGGATTCGATGTTCGTTGGGTTCGATTCCCAAAACACATTCCTTTCTCTTCAACAATACCTACTCGTGAATCACCAATATCCTAGTTTCGGTCACCGAAGCCACGGTTGGAATTGCAGCGCGAACACATCGGCGTTTTTTACTTCGATGCGGAGGCGGACGACGGGGTGATGGCGGTCGAGGGAGCTGATGTCGGTGCCGGATTTCCAGCTGATGGTGGCGTTGAGGTGGTCGCCGGTAAGGGGTTTGCAGTCGGCGAGGCCATAGCCGCGGATGGGTTTACAGTCGGGGGTGAAGAGGCCCACGCGGACTTGGCCGTCTTCGTTCGTTTTGAAATTCAGCGTTAAGCGTTCGGCGAGGCGGCCCAAAGTGATGGGTTTGGTGATGAGCAGGCCGCCTTTGGCTCCGGCGCGCAGGGAGACGAAGCCGTCCTTGCGATATTCGAAGCGGCGCACGCGGGGGTCGGGGCCGGTGTAGTAGGCCTCGGTGGCGTAGACGGAAAGGTGATTGGGGCGGCCGGGGATTTCAACCATGCCCCACGCCATGTAGTTGCTACGGTTGCCTTTCCGGTCTTTGGGCGCGCTCTCGGGGATGACCGGCTCGAGCCAGCGATGAAAGCGCCGGCCATCGCGGCTGATCATCAAGGTCGGTTCCACGCGCGAGCCTTGTTCGGGCAAATAGCGAGTGGGGAAGCCAATGTATAAATGCGGCGCGCGCTCGTACGGCTGCACGGCGTTGGTGTAAAGATGCTGCGCGGGAATGCCGGCTTGGTATTGCAGCAAAACCGGTTTGGTCCAGTTCACAAAATCCGGTGACGTGCCGGTCATGATGGCGCGTTTGCCGTTGACGAAGGTGCGGTGGTACTCGCGGTATTGTTTCGTGTGGGCGTCCCAAAAGGCGAGGTTCTGTGAATCAAACGCGCCCTCGGTGATGGCCGGTTTATTTTGAATCAGCTTCCAGTGAATGCCATCGGGCGACTGAAAAATGTACAGGCCCTTTTTGCCAGTCGGCCGGCCGCGGGCGATGCCTTTGTAGCGCGCCTCGGGCGGGCAGTTAGGATTGCTATCCTTGAACGCAACAAAACAATGCGTGCCGATGCCATCGAACACGATGTTGTTTTTCTTCGAGCCGTTGAACTCGAACAGGCCGAGATCGGGTTTCGTCCAGTGGATGCCGTCCTTGCTCTCCGCGTAGCACACCACTTCGCGATGCGTGGCGCGCTTGGCCTTCGTGTCCCAATGCGAGCCGCGATAGTACATCCGAAACTTCGCACCATCGCGGAAAATGGTGTAGTACGCGCAGGTGTTCCCCTCCCACGGCGCGTCAGTGGTGAGGATGACTTCCTTCGGCACCGGCTGATGCAAGTGCTGTTTCAAGTCGCCGGAGAGCTGGGCGATGAGATGATTGTCGACGAACAACTCCCGCGCGGTGCCGTGCTTGCCAAGTTGAAGCGGCGCGGCGGCGGAGGCAAATTGGGCGGCGAGAAAGAGAGTCAGGAAAACAGAAATGGCAGATTTATTTTTCATGGTGCTGGTGGGTTGATTGAAACTGAAGTGGCGCGAACTCGCAAGCTCGTCCCTCCAAAAAACTCATCCGTGCCAATCCGTGTCTAAAAAAGTTCAGTCAGTGGCCGGCCTTTTTCGACGATGTTGAAGAGGCGACCGGCGGAGTCGGTGGCGGTCAAATCATCGATGCCCATCGCGTGGTAAACGGTGTGGGCGATGCTTTCGGGGCCCAATATTTTCTCCACGGGATACTCGGCGTGCTCATCGGTTTTGCCGTAAGTTTGCCCGCCGCGAATGCCGCCGCCGGCGAGGACAACGCTTTGGCAAGCGGTCCAGTGATCGCGGCCGCCGCCGGTGGTGCCGCCGGAGCGCGGGTCACCAATTTTTGGTTTGCGGCCCATTTCGCTGGTGAGCATCACCAGCGTGGAATCGAGCAAGCCGCGCTGGGCGAGGTCCTCGAGCAACGCGGAGTAGCATTGATCAAAGCGCGGGAGCAGATCGGTTTTGAGGCAGTTGAAATTATTCCCGTGCGTGTCCCAGCCGCCGGCGCTGCGGCATTTTTTGGCGAGCTTGGAGTCGATGCCGTCTACTTTCCAAAACACGGTGACAAAGGGCACGCCGGCTTCCACGAGGCGGCGGGCCATGAGCATGCTCATGCCGTTGAGATTTTCGCCGTAGCGTTCGCGCACTTTTTTCGGTTCGCTGGCGATGTCAAACGCGCCGGCGGTTTCGGTGCTGGAAAGGAGGTCGAAAGCTTTCTGTTGTTGGCGCGTGTAATTGGCGATGGCGGGATCGATGTCGGCAGCGCGGCGGGCGTTGTTGATGGCCTCGAGAAAAACTTTGCGCTCGGCCAATCGATTGCGATCCATACCGCCGGTCAAGGTAAGCGAAGGCGCGGTGAAGTTCAGCGGCTTGGCGTGCTGGCCGTAGATGTAAAATGGATCGTGCTCGAGGCCGAGGCGTCCGGCGAATTGGCCGGGGCGCGTGTAGGGCGCGCGGCTGGGCTTGGTGGGCAGCGTGATGACTTGCGGCAGCTTGGGATGCTTCGGCCGGCGCTGGCCGATGACGGTACCTATGTACGGCGCGTCCGTGGGGTAAGGCCGACGGTTGTTGCCTTCGGTGCGGAAAGTTTGGTCCGGCACATTGCCGGTGAGGTTGTAATAATAACCGGCGTGATGGTCGCCGGTGGCGCGGCCGAAATCCGTGACCGACCGCACGATGGCGAGGTGTTTGCCTTGCTTGGCGGTGAGCGGGAGATGCTCGCAAATATCCACGCCCGGCGCGGTGGTTTTGATGGGGCGAAACGGGCCGCGATATTCCATCGGCGCCTCGGGTTTCATATCCCACATATCGATGTGCGATGAACCGCCGCAAAGGAAAAACAGAATGGTGGATTTGGCCGGCTTCGCGCGCCCGCCCGGCGCAGCGAGCGAGGGCATCGCCATCCCGCCGAGAGTGGCCGTGGAGGCCATGAGAAACGCGCGCCGATCCATGGGAGAAATATCCAGTGCCCAAGGCAAAATGTCCAATGAAATCCCAACAACCAAACGACGCGCTGGAGGGACTCGCAAGCTCGTCCCTCCAAAACAACGGCAAATTGGGATCCCCTAGTTCGGGATTTGGTCATTGGAGCTTGGGCAGTTTTCCCGTAGTCTTTGCGCATGAAATTCACTCTGCCGCTGTTCCTCGCCCTCACCATTTCTGTTTCCGCCGCTGAACCCAAGGAGTTCAAAAAGGGCATCGGCCCCGGTTGGCGGGCGATGACCGAGGCCGATTTTACCAACGTCAATTGCAAGCCGGATACTTGGAAGTGGGGCAAGGACGGCCTCATCCAATGCACCGGCAAACCGGTGGGTGTCATTCGCACGAAGAGACAAATCACCAATCTCGAATTGGTCGTGCAATGGCGGCACCTGAAACACGGCGGCAACTCTGGCGTATTTCTGTGGGCAATGCCGGCGAGCATCAAGAAACTTGAGGCCGACAAGGGGCGCCTGCCTGCGGGCATCGAGGTGCAGGTTTTGGATTTGGGCTACGAGACGAATTGGGAGAAGTCAAAAGGCAAACCGTCGAATTGGTTTACCAGCCACGGCGACGTGTTCCCCACCGGCGGCGCGCGAATGAAAGCCTTCACGCCGGAGATCACCTACACCCGCGCGGATGGCTCGAAGTACACCGTCGGAAATCCCAAAAGCAGCCGCAGCTTTCCCACCCAACGCCTCACCTACGGCGTTGGCAAATGGAACCACTATTACATTCGTGCCGTTGATGGCGAAGTGAAGCTATGGGTAAACGGCGTGATGGTGAGCGGCGGCAAAGAATGCAACCCGGCCACCGGATTTCTGTGCCTCGAAAGCGAAGGCTCGCCCATCGAATTCAAAAACCTGCGCATCCGCGAGCTGCCCTAAACTTCCGCCAGCAGCACCACATAATTTTTCCCGTACGCCCCGGCCGCCTCGATGCGTTCCATGTTGCGCGCCATCACGCCGCCGAAGTTCAGCGGGATGTGAAACAGGCAACGCACCGTGTCGCGCACGAAAGGTTTGCCCTCCCACTCGATGAATTGCTCCTCCCACGGCGCGGGGTCAAAACGGGGGCAACAGCCAGTTTCAGATTCGTTCATCGCCCGAAAGCATAATTTTGCGAAAAAAGATTTCAACCAAAAACAGCCCGTATTCGCAAAAAACATGGATAAATAGGCCGATTAGATGTTTTTCAGGCGCGAACAGCGTCAACTCAGATGAAAATAAATGAAAATATTTGAAAGAAATGGGGTTCGTTTTACGAATATATATATGGAAGGCAGAATGTTTTCCAGCACGGCGGAGGTTCCGTGTGTATTGGGTTGTGCAATAGTAGCGGCGTCCCCTTCGGGGGGCGTCGTTTTTTGTGCCCCCGTTTTTACCGATGAGGTTTCGTTTGGTCATTGGGACTTCCTCAAAAATCTGCAAAGCTGCCCGTACAATGAAATCGGCACTCTCCGTCATCGCTTTGCCCGCCGCGCGAATGCGCCCGTGGTGGTTGTGGCCAAACGTCCTTAGCCTCGATGCGCCCGTGGTGGCGCTCGTGTGGCAGGCGGCATTCGCGCGCTTGTTGGCGGTGGAGTTGGGCTGGACACAACGTGGGTTGTTGGCGGTGTGCGTCTGGTTGGCGTATTGCGGCGATCGGCTGTTGGACGCGCGGCGACTGCCGGAGGGGTCGGTGGATTCCGCGCGGCATGCCTTCGCGCGCGACCACGCGCGGCCCTTGGCGGCGGCGTGGTGCGTGGGCCTGGCGCTGGCGGCGGCGATGGCGTTGCAAATGTCCGCGCGCGAAATGTTGGCGGGCGCGGGCTTGCTCGCGGTGGTTGGCGTTTATTTTTTACTGCACCATTGGCAAACCACCCGCGAGCGGGCGGGCCGCTGGAAGGAACCGATGGCGGGGGTGGCCTTCGCGGTGGGCGCGCTTTTTTTTGTGGCGCTGAATTTACAAATCACACTGCCGTTCGTTTTGGCGGCGGTGGCTTGGGGCGGTTTGTGCGCGATGAATTGTATGGTGATCGCCGGCTGGGATCGCGAGTGCGATGCGGCGATGGCGCAGCCTTCGATGGCGCGGCGCTGGGCGGGGATGGAACGCGCACTGCCGATGATGGCGTTGGGTTGGGTGGGATTGGTTTTGGGCGCGGCGGCGTTGGACGCGCGGTGGTTGCCTTTGGCGCTGGCCTTGGCGGCGAGCGCGTTGGCGTTGCTGGAATTGGGGCGGCGTCCGGAAATGTTTTCGACTGAAGCGCGGCGGGTGTGGGCGGACGCGGTTTTGCTGACGCCGTTGTTGGCTTTGTTTTTGTAAAATGGAACGGACGCAACAAATTGAAAGGGTGACGTCCCGCACTGCCAGCATTTTGCCGGCAGAAGTTGCCCTCCCGATCTGTCGGCAAAATGCCGGCAGCACATTTGACGCGCTGGCGCGGCCGTATCGGTGGCTGGAGTATGCGGCGTTTGGGCGGGGGTTGTTGCGGTGTCGGTTTGATTTGCTGCCGTGGCTGGCGAACGCGAAGCG